>JBCCLG010000035.1:0-16006 GCA_039027015.1 Acidobacteriota bacterium
GAGTAGCTCCCGGTAGAGCTTTCCCAATCTCCGCCGAGACTCCCTATCGAGGTTGTGCTCCTCGCGGAACGAGGTCCTGAGACGCTCGAGGATTCGAACTTTCTCCTCGTCTCCGAGCCCCCAGGCTTCCAGCAGCTCCGCGACCCCGAGCATCGCCAGGCGCCACCTTGAGTCTTCGCCGCTGGTCTCGGGCCGGCTGAGCGCGTTAAGCACCCACTCGCTATCGGCGTGAAAGATCTCCTCCGCCAGCGCGATGGCCTGGTCTCCGCCGTAGCGAGGGATCTCCCGCTCGTAGGTCTCGAGGCTCATTCGCAGCGCCGGGCCGTGCGCGTCGCGAGCCTCGCTTAGAACCTGGCTCATATCGTCCTGAAACCACGCCCAGAGGCCTTTGGGTTCCCCTCGAAACCTCACGCGCAAATGAAAGTCAGGGTCGGCGTAGCGTAGAAAGAACCAGCCCTCGGCGGCTCCCGCGTCGAGAGCCCTGCGGATCGCCGGAGCGAGACGGTCCACCAGCAGCCTGTCGGCCGCTCTTGGCGGGGTATAGATCTTGAGGTAGAGCCACTCGGAACCCGGAGGGAAAGAGCGGGGCTGCCGCGGCCCGCTGCGCGGCGGCGCATGCTGAGTCACGGGCTGCTGCGGAGACGGTCGCTCGGCCTTTGACTCGACGAACGGAACGACGAATTCATGCACGAAACGGCCCTCTGGGCTCCTCGCCAGGAGGCGATTCGGGGGCGGAAACATTTCGACCAGCTGCACCATGGAGCCCGTCCGGGCGCCGTGCACCAGGTTCTCGATCGAGAGCGGATCGCTCCAGTCGACGAGCAGCTCTCCGCCGCCGGCATCGACCCAATAAACCCACCTGGGAATCTCTCTGTCGCGGCGCCAGGCGTCTGCTGCCTGAACGAGAGACGCCGGATCGAGCCCGACGAGAGGCTTGAGAGTCGAGGCCTCCACTCGCCACTGTGCCCTCGCCAGGATGATGCGCCCGCAGCGGACTCGAGGCAGGAAGGCCGAACGGCCTAAAACGCCCCAGGACCAGCGCAGTGCATCAAGCGCGTCTCCGGCCTGAAAGTCACCGAGGAAACGATAGACGCTCACGGGAGAGCGACGGAACGCGTGGGCGTGACTCAGCCTCGGGCGAACTTCTCGACCATGACTCCGCGAGCGCAGCACGAGGCGCCCGCCGCGCACCGCCAGGCTGAGGTCTTCAAGGGGTATCTGAGCGTCTTCGTCGAGCGCGCCAGCGCCAAGATACGGAATCTCGTGACGTCGCCAGGGATCATGCAGAAGCACATTACCCATCGAGGCGAGGGGCAGGTGCAGCACCTCCGCGAAGAGCGCGTCGGGCTCTAAGGCCTCTTCCTCCGCGATGTGGGCTTCAACGCCCCGCTTGAGCTGCGGGTCCAGGTGACAGAATCTGCTCAGCATCCGAACGCCCGACGGACCGCTGACCGAGTTGAAAAGCACCTCGAAATTGCCCCGGTCTACGTCTTCAGGACGCTCGGCTGCGAGGCTGGCAAAGACGGAAAAAGCCTTGGGAAGGGGCAGTCGGGGCTGCCGCGGAGCGAGCTTCTCGAGATCTTGAGGGCCGAGGGCGATTTCGCGCGCTCCGCTGGCCAAAGCCCGGGTCAGCAGAACGAGGAGGTGGGAGTCCGCTCGGCCCCAGGCGATTTCCTCAGGCGCCCGAGCGGGAAAGTCGAAGCGGCTCGTCAAATAGGATTGGGGGCCACCTGCGCCGACCGGGTAGCCCACCCCAGCTTCGCCGTCGAGCGCCTCCGCCAGCGGGATCTCACGGTCGCCAAACCGCTGCTCAAAAGCTTTTTGGAACTCGCCGAGCTGGATTTCCCCGGGGTGCGGGTGGCGGTCGAGTCGATGCAGCAGATCGACTCCCTTGAGCAGCTCGGCCACCACATTGACGCCGATTGTGGCCTCGCGGGCCGGACGATAGAGATCCACCTGGAAGGCTCGAGAGGGCTGCGGCGCGACGGGGAACCTGCTCAGCGTCTCCCGCAGGGCCGAGTAGCTGCGCGAGCTCGCTCCCGGGGCCCGAGAGTTGATCTCACCGAGCAGGCGCGAGCCTTCTTCGAGGCCGCGGACCACCGCCGCAAGCTCGTCGTTCGGGTTCTCCGACTGGCTTTGCCGCAGCTCGAGTAGCATCGCCTCGACCGGCGCCGTGGAGGTCAGCACGGGAGCCGCCGTCGGCACCAGGAACTCATCGCGGATCAGCTCGGTGATGAAAGCCTCGGCATCTTCCCGGGTGATGCCCTCCTCTGGGTCGACCAGGGCGGCAGCGAGCGCCGCGGCGCTGGATCCCTTCTTGGATCGCTCCAGGGTTTCTCGAAGGGGTGCCGTCTGCTCGATCTCGACGGCCCGGAAGCCCTGAGCCTCCTCCGTAGACCGGAGATAGCGATACTGTCCACGGCTTTCGTGAAGGCTGGAGTTCGGCCGGAATCGAAGGCTCTTCCCGTGCTCTTCGTGCCGGGCGAGATAGCGACTGAGCCTCGAGAGCCAGCCCGTGTCATAGCGGGCAAAGGGGCAGGCCTCCGAGAGTCCTTCCAGGCAGAGGCGGGTCCCCTCTCCGACGGTGCCCGCTGTACAGCTGGCCAGCAGGCCAAAGGGCGTAGCTCGTCCTACCATTCGGGAGAGGTAGCGTCCGAGAGCTCGCTCGACTCGGCGGCGCCTCCTCGCGTCCGCCGGCGGTTCCGAGAAGGCCTGATACAACGACGGCGAAGCGAGAGAGAGAGCCTCCTGTGCTTCCGGCATCGCGAAGGAGACGTCCGGTTTTCGAGCGAGCCCGCACGAGCCGGACCGAAATCCTGTTCCGGTGACCAGCGGCTTCCGGCGAGATGCCAGAGTTTCCATTGGCAGAAGCGGAGCACGAAATAAAACTACGCCTGAAGGGCGAAATTCTTGTTCCATAGATCAACGCATCGGTTCGATTGAACGGAACCTTTTCTCGATAATTCATAGACGACAGAAAGTAATTACTTTCTCAACCCGACTGCGAGAAGCGCCCTGCGGACTTGTCCGCGTCTGTGTAGCGACTCCCCGGCGCTTGGCTCTCAACAGCCTCTGGCGTGGCCGTGAGGCCAAATTTCATCGCTCCGAGTGACAGGGCCGCGGGCCCTCGGCCCTGCACTCACCTACCTAAAACGGCCCGTCAATCGTCGGTGCCGTTACAGGTACCGCAGAGGCCGCAGACCGCGGTTCCCTGATGGAATACATCGGGAACTTCGGACTTCAGCGCCTGCTCGGTCTTCTTGATCGTCAGTTTGGAGACCTTGGTTTTCTCGTGAGCCATCATTACCTCCTTTTCAGGTGAGCTATCAAATCACCGCCACACCGGCAGTGGTGTCTAAACACCCTATCAAAATTTGATATTTATGCCAATATAAAATTGACTAAATTTATCGTAAAGACAGTTATTTCCTTATTACTATCAGAGGGTCCACGCCCGTAGCGCGAGCAGCCGCCACCTGGCTGATCAACAAGGGCAGCAGAAGGCTGACGGTCCCGGCGAGAAGCAGAGGCAGAGGCTCTGCGGCGAGGCTCGCCCCCTCGACAAAGCCCGAGAGGACCCTCAGGAAAAGGAGAGTCGCCCCCAAGCCCAGAAGGACTCCAGGCACCACCAGCCCGAGGGCCAGGCTGAAGACCATCCTTCGAATCTTTTGAGGACCGGCACCCACGGCCATACGAATTCCGATTTCTCGCGTGCGCTGCGTCACCGCCGCCCCCATGGCGGTCGCGACACCAAAAGTCGAGAGCAGGAGCCCCAGAGCCCCTAAAGCGGAGACCACCCGAGCGCTCAAATACTGAGTGAAGAGAGCATTTCGGAGATGGTCAGAGAAAGCCGCGGTGCCGACGACCGCAAGATCTTGATCGTATTGGCGCAGCTCCCGACGGATGACCTGGGCGTAGGCGTCGGGAGGGCCCGAGCACTGAACCATCAAAGTCACTCGCCGTTTCGAATTCTGGCGGTAGCTGAGATACATCAGCGGCTGCGGGCGCTCCCAGGCCTTGGTTTGCCGGGTGTCGGCGACAATTCCGACGACCTCGAAGCCAGCGTCGGCGCCGCGAATGCCGGGAAGCGAGACCCGCTGCGTCAAGGCAGAACCACTTGGCCATAGCTGCCGGGCGAGAGCCTCGTTGACGATCACGGCGCCCGGCCGGCCGGCCGCGTCCCGGGCCGTAAATCCGCGGCCCTGGAGGAGAGGCACGCCCATCGTTTGAAAGTAGCCCTCACCGACGATCGAGAAGTTGACGGGCGAAGCTTCGCCGGCGTCTTCGAAACGCTGGATCGGGGTTTGCCTCGACCATCCGGAGAGCGGCACGGTCCAGCTGACGCTGGCGCTCGCCACTCCAGGAAGATCGCGAACCCGCTGGGCTACCGCCTCATAGTCGGGCCTCTTTGGAGCCCCG
The DNA here is from genome assembly GCA_039027015.1 of Acidobacteriota bacterium. GTDB lineage: Bacteria > Acidobacteriota > Thermoanaerobaculia > Multivoradales > J023 > JAUIJL01. The sequence continues at coordinate 4,420 of JBCCLG010000035.1, forward strand.
GCGGCTGCGGAATTGGGGCCCGCAAGCTCGACCAGGAGCAGGGACTCCGACTCGAAGCCAGGGTCCGTATCGATGAGCCGAGAGAGGTTCTGCACCAGCAGGACGGTGCCGCTCATCAGCCACATCGAGAGTCCCACTTGCGCGATGACGAGAACCTCTCGAGCGCCCAGACGACGCCCTGGACGATCTCCCCGGGCGCCAGGAGAATCTTTGATCAAGGCGCTGAGGTGCTTTTGAGACGAGGCCCACAACGCGGGCAAGAAGCCGGCGAGCAGACCGCTCAAAAGGCCCAGAAGCGCGGCGAAGGAAAGAATCCGCAGGTTGATTTCGAGATCGGCCCAGCCGGAGTCCGCCGCGGCGTTGAGCATCTGCTCGATACCCCGGGTCCCTAGAAAAGCCAGGACCGTTCCCAGCGCACTGCCCAGAATGGCCATGAGAAGGCTCTCGAGGAGAAGGCGCCGAATCAGCTGCCCTCGGCTCGCGCCGAGCGCCAGACGGACTCCGAGGCCGCGGAGTCTGCCCGCGGTCCTGGTGATCAGCAGGTTGGAGACGTTGGCGCAGGTCAGGAGCACCAGAAGACTCACGAAAATCATCAGCCCGCGAGCAGCCGGCAGCATAGCCGCACGCGCCGCTGGATCCACCAGGTGCTCGGCGGTCGCCACGGTGAACCGAGGCTGCCCGGTGGCTGGTGGCGAGGCCAAAGCGAGGGATTCGGCCACCCCCTCGAGCCTGCTTTCAGCCTGCGGGAGGGAAACCCCTGAGCGCAGGCGAGCCACGAGGCTGAGCCAGCCCTGGGCAGGGTCCTCGAGCCACTGAACCCGGGGAGAGCGCAGCAGCGGCGCATGGGCGATCGGCAGGTAGAAACTGGCCGGTACTCCCGCTCCGACGAACCGCTGAGGCGCCACTCCGACTACGATCACAGGGTGGCGGTTGAGCGAGATCTGCTGACCGACAATCTCGGGATCCGCGGAAAAATGCTGTCTCCACAAAGAGTCGCTCAGGACCACAGCCGGCTCGGATCCGGACCTGTCGTCCTCAGCCCGCAGCAGCCTACCGGCCTGGGGCGGCAGGGCGAAGGTCGAAAAGAAATTCCCGGAAACGACCTGCCCAAAGGTGTAAAGAGTCTGACTGCCGCTATCCAGGGTGCTGCCGGTCCTCGCCCAGGCGGCAACGTGCTCAAAAGCGCCCGGGACCTCGAGGCTCTCGAAATCCGGATACGACACCCCGGCGCTGCCGCTCGGCGTGATGTGGACCAGCTGCTCAGGCCTCGAAGCCGGGAGCTTTTGCCACAGCAGAAAGTCGAGATAGCTGAAAACCGAGGCGGCGCAGCCGATAGCAAAGGCAAGGCTTACACTCACCGTAAGACTAGAAAAAGGGTGACGCACCAAGAATCTCGCCGCCTGCCGTACCTCGTGTACTCCCTGATTCATCCAGTCGAATCCTCTCAGTTAACCGGCCTCTTCCCTCTCGCCTTGAGGGCTATAGGGTTTTACGGAGGGTCGAGGTCAAGCGCGGAGGCCCATCGCGGAATTAATTTCCTGCAAGGCCTCTCACGAGTTAAAGCGCTTTGCGTGAAAATTTTGAATCATCTTCCCACGCTAAATTTCTCGCTGGCCTTCAGACGCAGGCGTCGCGGCCGCGGATGAATCCAGCGGATTCACCGTTCCGCTGCCCTCATTCGTGCCGCGGCCACCCATCAAAATCTCTCAGCAGCCTTTCGAGGGCACTCAGCTGGGCCGAGCCCTGGGGCGATGTACCGAGATTTCAACGCCGAGGAGAACCCACCTCTTCGGCGGCCTGGGGCGTCTGATCGGAAGCCACAGCGAGCTAGGGGATCGGCGCACCGCTCCCGAGCGCCCATCATGCCGGTCCGCAGAGCGCGGCTCAGCCCTCGGGCTGCGTGCCCTCGCCGTCCAGCAGCCAGCGATCGAGCACCTTGAGCAGATCGTTCTGCTGAAAGGGCTTTGAGAGGTAGTCGTTCATGCCCGCCTCGAGGCATTTCTCGCGGTCGCCCTTCATGGCGTGGGCGGTGACCGCCACGACCGGAATGTCGCGCTGCTCGCGCCGCGGCAGGCGCCGGATCATGCGGGTGGCGGCGTAGCCATCGAGTACCGGCATCTGGCAGTCCATGAGCACGAGCTGGAAATCCTCATCGAGGATCGCCTCGATGGCCCGCTCGCCGTCGCCCACCGCCGTCACCTCGAGCCCGAAGATCTCCAGCTGGCCGATGGCCACCATCTGATTGATCGGGTTGTCCTCGGCCAGGAGGACCCTGAACGGTCCGTCCGCGGCCAGGCGCTGCTCGATCTCCTCGCGACTCGCCGGCGCCACGGTCTCGCCGGCCAGGCCCTCGGACGCCTGGGACGCTCCGATGGCCGGCGTCAGGGTCAGGTCGAAGTAGAAATTCGAGCCTTTGCCGAGGGTGCTCTCGACGTCGATGGAGCCTCCCATCAGCTCCACCAGGCGCCGGCAGATAGCCAGGCCCAGGCCGGTGCCGCCGTAGCGCCGGCTGGTCGAGCTGTCGGCCTGGGTAAACGGGCTGAAGAGCTGGCGCTGGGCCTCCTCGGCGATGCCGACCCCGGTGTCCTGCACGCTGAAACGCAGGCTCGCGCCGCGGGTGTCGAGCCCGCGGTGCTCCACCGAGATGCTCACCCGGCCGCAGTCGGTGAATTTGATCGCGTTCGAGATCAGGTTGATCAACACCTGGCGCAGGCGCGAAGGATCGCCGAAGACCCGCGTCGGGAACTGGCGGGTGACGTCGATGTCGAGGGTGATGCCGCGCGAGGTGGCGCGCGGCAGGAGCGGCTGGACGGCCGAGTCCACCACCTCGGCGAGGTCCATCTCCACGCGATCGAGGCTCAGCTTGCCGGCCTCGATTTTCGAGAAGTCGAGGATGTCGTCGATCAGCTGGAGCAGGCCCTCGCCCGACGATTTGAGGATCTCGACGTGCTTGCGGTGGGAGTCGGGCAGGGCGGCGTCGAGCAGCAGGCCCGACATGCCGATGATGGCGTTCATCGGCGTGCGGATCTCGTGGCTCATATTGGCCAGAAAGAGGCTCTTCGCCTCGCTGGCGGCCTCCGCCGCCTCCTTGGCCTTCACCAGATGCTCGCCGCGCTGGCGCTCGAGCGCGCCGTTCAGGATCTCGCCCACGAAGCGCAGCAGGGCGACCGAATCCTGGGAGATTTCCCCCAGGGGCCGCGTGGTCGAGACGAAGGAGAGATAGCCGACCACCCGGCGGCGATCGACCAGCGGCACGGCGATCAGGGAGCGGACGCCCTCCTGACGGAAGACCTCGCGCTCCGCGGCGGCGCTTTCGGGCATCTCGGCGATGTCGGGAATCTCAACCACGCCGCCGCCGCGGATTTGGCGGGCGAACCAGGGATAGGACTCGGGGTCGATGTCGAGCAGGGCTTCGCGCACCGAGGCGACCTCGGGCGCGCACCACTCGTGGGTGCTCGACTCGAGGCCCGAGGAGTCGATCTGAAAAAGCTGCGCGCGGTCGCAGCCGATAAACGCCGCCACCCGGTGCAGCACGTCGAGAATGCGGCCGTCGATGGCGTGGCTCGGCAGGTTGACGAAGCCCGACGAGATGTTGGTCATGATGGCCTCGAAGCGCAGGCGGTAGCGCAGGCGGGCCTCGGCGTCCTTGACCGCGCTGATGTTGATCGCCACGCCGGTCATGCTGACCACCTCGCCGGCCTTGTCGCGCAGGACTTCGCCGCGCCCCTCGATCCACACCTCGCGGCCGTCGATGTCGAGCAGCCGATGCTCGCAGCGATACGGGCCGCGGTCCTCGAGGGCGTCGCTGATCGCCAGCGTGACCCGTCGCCGGTCTTCGGCGTGCACCGCCTCGAGGTACTCCCGACGGCCGGACGGCAGGCGCTCCCAGGACACCCCCAGAAGGTCGATAGCGTCCACCGACCAGGTCAGCAGATCGGCCTGGGCGTCCCACTCCCAGATGGCCACGCGCGAGGCGGTAAGCGCCAGGCGCAGATGCTGCTCCCGGCGCTCCAGGACCTGCCGGGACTCCATCGCTTCGGTGATGTCGCGGGCGACGATAGCGTAGTGCTCGAGGGCCCCGCTCTCGTCGTAGCTCGGCAAAATCTCCTGCATCACGTGGTAGGTCACGCCGGTCAGCGAGCGGATGCGCAGTCGGCCGCGCCACGGGCGGAATTGGGCCGCCTCGAGGGCGGCCGTCAGCTGCCGGCGGTCGCGGTCGTAGAATTCGCTGAGCCTCAGCTCCTCGGCCGGCTCGTCGCCCACGCCGAGCATCTCCCGGCCCGCGGGGTTCAGGAAGCTGAGCCGACCGTCGAGCTCGAGCATGGCGATGAGGTCCCGGGTCGCCGCCACCAGCGACATCGACCGCCGGTGCTCGCGGCGCAGCCTCTCGGCTTTTTCCGGGGAGCTCATCGCGCGGCCGGCTCGCTCATTCCGAAGGGTCGTCGCCGATCTCGACCGTCGGCTCGTGGGCCGGGACGGCGTCCCCGAGCTCGACTTCGGTCGCGGGCTTGCGGAAGCGAGGCGGTTCGACGCCGATCGCCGCCGCCAGCTGCTCCGCCAGCTCCCGGGCGGTGGGCCGATCCTCTTTGCTTTTGGCCAGCGCCCCGAGAATCGCCGTCTCCACCTCCGCGGGAACGTCCGGATTGAACTCGCGAAGCGGGCGCGGCGGCTCCACCACGTGCATGCGGATGAGCTTGAAGAAATTGCCGTCCACCTCGGCGAAAAGCGGCTGCCCGGCGAGCATCTCGTAGAGCGTGACCGCCAGGCTGTAGACGTCGGCGCGGCCGTCGTAGGGCTCGTTGGTGAAGCGCTCCGGCGACATATAGGCCGGAGTGCCGACGCTATTGCCCTCGATGGTCAGCTGCTGGCGCAGGTCGGCGTCGCTCACCAGCTTGGCGATCCCGAAGTCGAGCACCTTGACGGTCTCGCCGCCCCGGTGGCGATGCAGGAAAATATTTTGAGGCTTGATGTCGCGATGGATGATGCCGAGGCTGTGGGCTTCGCGCAGCACGTCGCACACCGGCAGAGCCACCTCGATGCAGCGCTCCACGGAGATCGCCTCGCCGCGGCGAAACTCGCGGTCGAGGCTGTGGCCCTCGAGCAGCTCCATCACCAGGTAGGTGACGTCGTCTTCGGTGACGTTGTAGTCGTGCACCGTGACCGCGTTGGGATGCTTGAGCCTCGAGAGGGAGATGCCCTCCTGCTGGAAGCGCGTCAGCGAAACCTGATCGACGCCGAATTGAGCGCGCAGGACTTTGATCGCCACCGGCATCTGAAGCGGCAGGTGCAGGCCCTTATAAACCGTTCCGAAGTTGCCGCGGCCCAGCTTTTCATCGATGCGGTAGCGGCCGTCGAGCACCGAGCCCAGGCCCACCGCCGCGGGCCCCGCCTCCTCCTGGGAGCCCGCGCCGCCGCCGCTGCGCGCGGCCGCCGGCTGGCGATGGCGCAGCTGCGCCTGTATGCGCGCCAGGGTGACCTCTCGATTCAGCGGCTGGGCCACGTAATCATTGGCGCCCAGGCGAAAGGCCTTGACGATGTCCTCATCGCGATCGTTGAAGGTCGCCATGATCACCGCGAGCCGATCCGCAGGGTGGTTTTTGCGCAGCTCCGCAAGCACGTCAAAGCCCGAAAGACCGGGCATCATGACGTCCAAAAGCACCAGATCGATCAACTCGCTGTCGATCAGGCGCAGAGCCTCTTCGCCGTTGCGCGCCGAAAGCACGCTGTAGCCTTCATGCTCGAGAACAGGGACCCACAGCTCTTGCTGGACCTCATTGTCGTCGACGAGCAAGATTCGATAAGGAACTTCCATGTGACAAGCGGAGCCGACGGCGGCGTCGACGAAATCTCAAGTGGGGGCTGATCCGGCTCCACGCGCGGGCCGCTCCGCATCCGGCGGCGAGTCCGGTGGGTTCTCCACCGCCGCCCTCAGCAGCTCCACGGTCTTCGCGTAGGTGTCTTCGAGGATATCAAGCTCTGGCCCTATCGGCGCGTCGGGACGCGCGCGAGCCTTTTTCTCGACGATTGCCGCCACCCGGGAAAGGCGCATGGCTCCGCACGCCGAGGCGCTTCCCTTGAGGGTGTGGCTGAGCTGCATCGCGGCCCGCGCGTCGCCGACGCCGGCGGCCGCGCGCAGCTCGCGCAGCTGCTCGGACGAGGTGCGAACGAAGGTCTCGACCACCCGAGCGAGCATGTCGCGCCCGGTCTTGACGCCCAGAACGCGCAGAGAGTCGACCGTCTCCTCGTCCAGCAGAACCTCATCCTCCGGGCTCTCGAGCGTCTCTTCTGCGGTCTCGTGCACAGCCGACGGCGGCTCGAGGCGGATGCGATCCGAGGAGCCGGAATGCGGGCGCACTCGCGGATGCCAGCGCTGCAGCACCGCCGCCAGGTCGCTGCCGCGAAACGGCTTGGCCAGGTAGTCGTCCATGCCGGCCTCGAGGCAGCGCTCGCGGTCTCCCTTCATGGCGTGGGCGGTCACCGCGATCACCGCCGTGCGCGCCCGGCCCTCGCAGCCCTTGACCTCCTGTCGATCGATCTCGAGCCGACGCAGCTCGCGGCAGGTCTCGTAGCCGTCCAGCTCGGGCATCTGGCAGTCCATGAGCACGATGTCGAAGCACTCTCGCTGCAGGATCGAGAGCACCTCCCGGCCGTTCTTGACCGCCTGCGCGGTGTACCCGAGCTCCTCGAGCTGGCCCAGGGCCACCGTGCGATTCACCGGGTTGTCCTCGGCCACCAGGATGCGGATGCCGCCGTGGTTCGAGCGCTCCTCGGCCACCGAGTCGGCGAAGCCCGGGGGCAGGTCGACGATCGAGGACTCCCCCGTCCAGGCGACCTCCGAGGTCGATACCGGCACCTCAAAGGAAAAGACCGAGCCCACGCCCTGGACGCTCTCGACGCGGATCGCGCCGCCCATCAGCTCGACCAGACGCTTGGAGATCGCGAGGCCAAGGCCGGTGCCGCCGTAGTGGCGGGTGGTCGAGCTATCCGCCTGGGTAAAGGCCTCAAAGAGGGTCTCCATCTGCTCCGGAGCGATGCCTAAGCCGGTGTCTTTGACCCGCACCAGCAGCCAGGATCCGGAGACCCCGCCGCGCTGCTCGACCTCGGCGTCGATCACCACGCCGCCCTCGGCGGTGAACTTGATCGCGTTCGACACCAGATTGATCACCACCTGGCGGATGCGCGCGGCGTCGGAGCGCAGGCGCGGCGGCGCGTTCTCGGACACCAGCACCGTGAGATCGATCTTCTGGTGGGCGGCCTGCGGCCCGAGCAGCTCGGCGACCTCCTCGAGCAGCTTGGCGAGGTTGAAGTCGAGATCCTCGATGGTCAGCTTGCCGGCCTCGATGCGCGAGAAATCGAGCAGATCGTCGATCACCCGCAGCAGCGAGGAGGCCGACGAGCTGATGGTCGCCAAATAATCCTGCTGGCGCTGCTCGAGGTCGGTGCGCAGCAGCAGATCGACCACGCCGATGATGCCGTTCATGGGCGTGCGGATCTCGTGGCTCATATTGGCCAGAAAGAGGCTCTTGGCTCGGCTGGCGGCCTCGGCGGCCTCCTTGGCCGACTCGAGATCGCGCGTTCGCTCCTCGACGCGCTCCTGCAGGTTCTCGTTGAGCCGGCGCAGCTCGAGGTCGCGCTCGCGCACCTTGCGGCGCATATTCTCGTAGGCCACGGAGAGCACGCCGATCTCGTCGGTTCCCGGATCGGTGATGGTCTCGGTCAGATCGCCGCTGTAGATCTTGTCGGTCGCCTCGACCAGCTTCTCGAGGCGCCGCGACCACGGACGGACGATCGGCAGCACCACCAGGCCGGCGATCAGAGTCACCAGAATCGCCGCCCGCAGCCGCGGCGTCACCTGGGCGATGAGGCGCTGCTCCTCGCCGTAGGCCATGGCGACCAGCACGCTGCCCCCGGCGCCGGCCGGCGCCCCCGAGAGCCGCGGCGCGACGCCGACCGCCAGCTCCTCCCCGCTTCTCGCGTCGAGAGGATTGCGCGGCCTCGAGGCGCTCCAGGCGGCAAAACCCTCAGTGTCGCGCACGAAGGAGGCGACGCTGCGGCCGTCGCCGTCGAAGAAGACCACGAAGGATACCGAGGGGTCGACCGCCAGCGAGGCGGCCTGCCTCTCGAGGGCCGCGGCCTCCAGACCGCCGCCGACGCTCTCGCCGAGCCTCGCCAGGCTCACCGCCAGCACCGAAGCGGTGCGCTCCCGGGCCTCCCTCAGCTGGCTCCGAGCGGCGAAGGACGACTGGATCGAGGCGGCCACAAGCGCCAGGGCGACCACCGCGGCGACCATCGACGCCACTTTGATCGGCAGGCTGCCGGCATTCGCCCTTCGGACCCTCATGGCCTTCTCGTGCGCGGTGTCCTCACTGCGCTCCCTCAGCCGGACGGTTCCGGGGTCTCGCCGGCCAGAAAAAGCTCAAGCGCCTCGCGGGTCTGCACAAAATCTCGCTCCAGCTCGTCGAGGGCGGAGGAGAGGCCCGCCAGATCACCGCCGCCCCGCCCGCGCTCCTCGAGCGCCTCGCAGCGCTTCGCCAGCCTGGGGGTACCCAGGGAGCGGTAGCTGCCCTTGAGCGAGTGAGCGACCTCTCGCACCGTCTCGGCGTCGCCCTCGAGGGCCGCCCGGCGCAGCTTGGCGAAGGACTCGGGCCCCTGGTCGGAGAAGAGCCCGAACAGCTGCCCGAGAAGATCTCTACCCCGCCGGCGACCGAGCTGCCGGAGGGTGTCCAAGGTCTCGAGATCGAGCAGCGGAAGGCTCGGTTTATCAGGCTCTTCGGTCTTCATCCGGGGCGGTTCTCACGTCTTTCCTAAAGTCCATGGGGACGAGCGATCGGTGCGGAATCCCCAAGGATACTGTAAGTGCTGCGCTTTTCCGCCCATGTTACGATCCGATACCACTCTCTCTCGACCGGGCAGCGCTCCTCGCCGTTGGAGTTCTGCGCGCGAGCAATTTGATCCATCCGCGGAGGCCGACGTTCCTTGATGAAACGCGTTGCGGTCATCGAAGACAACCCAGACAACCGCCTGCTGATCAGCGCGCTGCTCGAGGAGCACTTCGAGGTTCTCGAGTATGCCTCCGGCCCCGAGGCGCTGGAGCGCATGCCTGCCGAGCTTCCGAACCTCGTGCTGCTCGACATCTCGCTGCCGGGTATGGACGGCCTCGAGGTGCTGAGCCGGCTGCGCGAGAATCCGCAGCTGCGCGACCTGCCGGTGATCGCGGTCACCGCCCACGCCATGTCGGGGGATCGAGAGCGCTTCCTGGATCACGGCTTTGACGACTATCTGAGCAAGCCGATTCTCGACGATCAGATGCTGGTCGGCCTGCTTCAGAACTGGATCGAGCGCGCGGCGGCGGCGTCTTCGTGAACCGAGACGGCCGCGCGGCCCGGGGAGCCAAATAGCCAGCCAGGGCCCCGAACCTCTCCTCAATCCTCTCGATGCAGCCCCTCAGCTTTTATCTCGAGTCGATCATCGTCTGCGTGATCGCGTCGATCCTGGTGCTGATGTGGCGCCGCAGCCAGCGAGACGTGCTCTCCCCGGACCGCGGCTGGTGGCTGATTTTCGGCGGCTTCACGCTCTTCTTCCTCGGCGCGCTAATCGATCTTTCCGACCACTTCCCGCAGCTCAGCAAGTTCGTCATCCTGGGCCGCACGCCGACCCAATCCTTCTTCGAAAAGGCCGTCGGCTTCACCGGCGGATTCCTGCTCGTCGCCCTCGGATTCTCGCGCTGGCTGCCGCAGATAGCGGCGCGCAAGCGTCTCGAGGCCGAGCTGCGCGACGCCAACGAGCAGCTGGCCCAGAAAGTGCGCGAGGGGAGCCAGGAGATCCGCCTCAGCAGGCTGCGCAGCGAGATCGCCATGCGCCGCCATCGCCAAACCGAGAGGCTGCTCGAAAACATGGTTTCGGGAGCCGCGGTGGCCCTCTTCGCCACCGACCTCGAGGGTCGCGTGACCCACGCCGCCGGCCACGCCCTCGAGTCTCTGGAGCTGGACGCCGGCGCCATCGGCAGGCCCCTCTCCCGGCTGATGCCGCCGGCCGCTTCGCCCCTCGAGAGCACCCTCGAGGGCGGCGAGGTCACCGCGGCCCAGGCCGCCCACGGCGACCTGATGCTGCAGCTGCGCCTCGCCCCCTTAGCCGATCCCGAAGGTCGCCGGGAGGGCGCGGTGGTGGTGGCGACGGACATCACGGAGCTCTACCGAACGCAGGTGGAGCTCGAGAGCGCGCGCGACGAGGCCGAGGCCGCAAGCCGCTCCAAAAGCTCCTTTCTCGCCACCATGAGCCACGAGCTGCGCACGCCGCTCAACTCCATCATCGGCTTCGCCAACCTGCTGGAGAAGAACCGTCGCGGCAGCCTGGGCGAGGAGGAGCTGAACTTCCTGGTCAGGATCCGCGACAACGGCCTCCACCTCCTCGCCCTGATCAACGACATCCTGGATCTCTCGAAAATCGAGGCCGGGCACCTGGAGCTGGCCCTCGAGCCCGCGGAGATCGGCCAGATGGTGCGCGAGGTGAGCGAAGAGCTGCGGCCCCAGCTGCGCTCCGCGGTCCGCCTGAAAATCGAGGTGCCGCCCGGCCTGCCGCGCCTCGAAACCGATGTCGGACGACTGCGCCAGGTGCTGCGTAATCTGCTCTCGAACGCGATCAAATTCACCCACGAAGGAACGATCACCGTGCGCCTGATCGGCGACCCCGCGGCGACGCGGGCCCTCGAGGTGGAGGACTCCGGCATCGGCATTCCCGAAGATCGACTCAACACTATTTTCGAGGCCTTCCAGCAGGTCGACGCCAGCACCGCCCGCCACTACGGCGGCACGGGCCTCGGCCTGTCGATCTGCCGATCCCTGTGCCAAATGATGGGCTACAGCATCACGGTGTGCAGCCAGCCGAACGCCGGCTCGACCTTCACCGTGGTCTTCGGCTCGGCGCCCGACTGATCCCGCGCGGGGAGGCTCCCTCAGTCAGCCAGTCAGGACCGGAAGAGGATGCAGGTGGTCGTGGCGTGCGCCACCAGGCGCCCGCGGCCGTCCTCGAGGCGCCCTTCGGCGAGGGCCGTGCTCCGCCCGCTGTGCAGCACCGTGCCGATCGCTCGCACGCGGCCGGTGCGCTGGGTCATAGGCCGCAGGTAGTTCACCTTGAGCTCGAGGGTCGTGTAGCCGACGGCGATCGGCAGCCCGGTGTGGACGGCGCAGCCCATGGCGCTGTCGAGCAGGGTGGCGGCAACGCCGCCGTGCACCACGTCCATGGGGTTGTAGTGCTGTTCCCCGGGCACGCACTCGAAAACCGCCCGCCCGTCGCCGACCTCGGTCAGCTCGTAGCCGAAAAGCGAGGCGATCGGCGGCTGGGGAAGCTCGCCGTCGACGATCCCCTGCAGCAGCTCGCGGCCGCCCCCGTAGCGGCCCTCGCGCGCCGCGGCCATCACTTGACCCGAGGGGTCCCAGGAGACCTCGAGGCGCCGCTCGCGCGCCGAAGCCTTTCGCTCCGCCCCCGAAGGCGGCGGGGTCATGGCGCTTCTCCCCGGCCCACGATGGCCGGCGGCAGGAGGTTCACGGGAGCGGTAGGTGAAGGGCGCATGGGCGTCTCCGGACGGGCC
>JBCCLG010000036.1:0-15956 GCA_039027015.1 Acidobacteriota bacterium
CCGCGATCTCGAGGCGCTCATCGCCGCCTACGAACGCCCGCACGGTCTTCTCGACGGCACGCAGCTCGATCTGGGCGAAGCCGACACCCTCAGGCTCTCGGAAGAGGTCGACGACCGGGAGACCGCCGACGGCTCCCCATCGGGACCGCGTGACCCGTCCGGCGCCGCGACGGGCGAAGATCCGAGGATCGGCACCGAGGTCGGCGGCTATCGGCTGATCTCCAGGCTCGGCGAGGGCGGCATGGCGACGGTCTACAGGGCGATGCGCGCCGGGGAGGACTTCGACCACGAGGCGGCGATCAAGCTGGTGCGCCGAGGCATGGACTCGCCCGCGCTGCTCGACCGCCTGCGCACCGAACAGCGGATTCTCGCTTCCCTCGATCACCCCAATATCGCCCGCTTCTATGACGGCGGCGTGACTCCAGAAGGGCAGCCCTACATCGTGATGGAGCGCGTCGAGGGCGAGCCCCTGGACGCCTACGCCGACCGCCATCGCCTCGATATCGAGCGCCGTCTCGAGCTTTTCACCACCGTCTGCCGAGCCGTCGAGCACGCCCACGCCAAGCTGGTGGTGCACCGCGACCTCAAGCCGTCCAACATTCTCGTGCGCGGAGACGGCGCGGTAAAGATCCTCGACTTCGGGATCGCCAAGCTGCTGTGGGCCGAGGAGGCGGGCGCCGCTGAGCCGAGCACGCTCACCTCCCTCTACGGCGCGCCGCTGACCCCCGAATACGCCTCTCCCGAGCAGCTGGCGGGCGAGGTGGTGACCACCGCCACCGACGTCTACGCTCTCGGCGTGCTGCTCTACCAGCTTTTGGTGGGTTCGCGCCCCTTCGATCTGGCGGAGCCCGCAGCCGGCGCCCTCTTCGCCCACCGGCGAAGCCTGGCGGCGGCGCTCGAGGGCGAGCCCGAAAAGCCCTCGGCCCGTCTCGAGACCACCCAGGACGCCGAGCGCGCGGCGCGCCGCTCCTCGAGCCCCCGCGCCCTGCGCCGGCGCCTCGTCGGCGATCTGGACACCCTGGTTTTATGCGCCATTCGGCGCGATATCGAACGCCGCTACCCCTCGGTTTCGGCGCTGCGGGAAGACATCGAACGCCACCTGGCGAACCTGCCCCTGCGGGCGCGTCCGGACTCCATGACCTACGTGACGGGGCGCTTTGTGGCCCGCCACCGGCTGGGAGTGGCGGCGGCCCTCGCGGTCGCGCTGGCCCTGGTGGCGGCCCTCGGGGTGGCGCTCCATGGCCAGGCCACGGCGCGCCGCGAGGCGGCCACCGCCCAGCGCATTTCGGATTTCATGATCGACGTCTTCAGGGCCAGCGACCCCGGGCTCGGCCAAAGCGGCACGATCGAGGCGCGGCATTTGCTGGCCCGCGCTGCCGAGCGCCTGCCCGAGGACCTCGAGGGCGATCCCGAGGTCCGCGCCCGTTTGGCCCAGGTGATGGCCGAGGCGGCGCACAATCTCGGCGCCTACGAGGAGGCCCAGTCGCTGATCGCCCAAAGCGTGGAGATCTTCGCCGAAGCGCGCGGCGAGACCGACGCCGCCACCCTGGCGGCGCGCAACCTGGAGGCCCTCGTCCTCTCCTCGCGGGGTCGGCTCGAGCAGGCCGAGAAACGGTTTCGAGCCGTTCTAGAGGGGGCGGCCGGACGCTATCCGGGAAGCGCCCTCGAGGCTACGGTGACCAACGATCTCGGCATGCTGCTGGTGGAGGAGGACCGGCTTGAGGAGGCCGAGACGCTCTACCGGCGCAGCCTGGCGATCCACTCCGAGCGCGGCACGGGAGAGAGCCAGGAGGCCATTCGCACGCGCAGCAACCTGGCGATCGCCCGGCGCATGGCCGGAGATCTTGAGACGGCGGAGGCCATGCTGCGCGAGGTCCTCGAGCTGCAGCGCCAAACCCTCACGGAGCCCCATGTCGACATCGCCACCGCGCTCAACAACCTGGCGGTCGCGGTCAGCCGGCGGGGCAATCTCGAAGAGGCCGAGATCCTCTACCGCGAGGCCCTCGAGCAGCGCCGCGGGGTTCTGGGCGGCGCGCACCCCGACGTCGCCCAGAGCTACAACAACATCGGCACCGTGCGCTACCGGGCGAACGACCTGCCGGCGGCGCTCGAGAATATGTCCCGCGCCGTCGAGATCTGGCGCCAGGCCTTCGAGGGCGATCATCCCCAGCTCGCCGCCGGCCTCACCAATCTCGGTTCGGTGTCGCGACGCCTGGGGCGCCTGGAGCTCGCCGAGGACTACTACACGCAGGCGCTGGAAATGCGCGAGGGCCTGCACGGCCCGGGGCACGTGCAGATCGCCGAGTCCCTGCGCCGGCTCGGCGAGACGATCGCCGCCCTCGGCCGCGCCGGCGAGGCGATCGCGCTCCTCGAGAGATCGCTGGCCCTCCACGAGAGGGCCTCGGGCCTGGCCAGCTCACGCAGCGCCGAGGCCGCGATCAGCCTGCTGGCCGCCTACAGGCAGGACGGCGGGCACGACGCCGAGGCCACGGCCCTCGCCGACCGGCTGCGCTCCGCCGGCCTCGAGGACCCTTCCCTGCTCGAGAGGCTCGAGTAGGGAAGGAGGGCTTCTACTCCTGGCAGGAGGCGTCGCGGTACACCACGCGCAGCCGCGGCGGCGCGGCGCTCTCCCGGCTCGACAGGGCGAAGCTGTCGGATGAGGTGCTGACCCAGGGAGTCAGCGCCAGGCCGCGATGGACGGCCCCGGACAGCCACTGCTCGAGAGCCGCCCTGCCGGCGGCGTTCAGGCCCATGGCGTAGGGGTCGCCCAGGCTCTCGACGTGGGCCACCGCGAGAATCTCGCCCTCCACGTCGTCGCTCGAGAAGTCGCCTGACGCCCACGTGGCCTGGCCTGAAGCCGCCTCCCAGCTCGCCTGGTTTTCCTGCCAGTCGGTGGCCAGCGCGTAGACCGGAAAGTAGGCGGTGGTGCTGTTGGTCACCTCGAAGATCACCTCGGCGCCCAGCACCTCGCTGCCCGGGGGCAGCGCGGGCAGGCCGAGGCGCAGCGCTCCGGCGCGCGGCGAGCCGCCGCCCACCATCCACAGCCTGGAGTGGCCGCCGTGCACCGTCGTCGAAGCGCTGGAGCGCAGGTGAGTGTCGGCCTCCACCTCGATCTCCACCGCCGCAACCCGGCAGGGCTCGCAGGCCGTGGCGCGCAGCTCGAGGTCGAATCCCCAGTCTCCGTGGACCCACTTTTGGTGCAGCTCCACCGCCACCACGTTGGTGCCCGCCACCAGGAGCGTCTCGTCGATCGCGGCGCTTTCGGTTTTCCACTCGGCGTCATCAGCCGGGGTCGTGGGGCCCGACACGCTCGGCATGTTGGAGCGCATCACCTCGACGCCGTTCAGGTACACGATGGCGCCGTCGTCCCGCTCGAGCTCCAGCTCGAGCGCGGCGACGAGGTCGGGCTCCGCCACCGCGAAGGCGTGGCGGAAGTAGCGGGTAACCCGGCTCGAGGTGCCGAGCGAAGCATGCACCTGGGCGCTGTTCGAGAAGCCGAGGAGGCCGTGGGCGGCGGACCAGGCCGAGTCGTCGAAGTCGACGGCCGTCCAGTCGCCCACCGGATCGCTGTCGAGCTCGTAGGCCCACAGCGATCCGTAGGTGATCAGGGAGAACGGCTCGCACACCGTCACCAAACCCGCGTTCGCGGTTTCGGCGCCGTCGGCGGCGAGGGCGATCTCCCCCGTCGCGAGGTCGCCTCCCAAAAGGGCGTTGTCGCCGCCTTGGGGCGCTCCCCGCCAGCCTTCGCTCACCACGCGCACGCGGTAGGTGCCGGGCAGGAGGTCCACGAAGCCGTAGCTCCCGTCCTGGGCGGTGACGTCGCTCGAGAGCACGGTTCCGCCCGGGGTCTCGAGCCGCATCTCGAGGCCCGCCAGACCCGACTCGCCGAGCTCGAAGACGCTGTCGTCATCGTCCTCCCACACGATGCCGGTGATCTGGCCGGCGGTGCCGGCGGGCCACAGAGGCGCATGCTGCAGGTCGACCGTCTGCCCCTGGGCCAAAACCAGGGCGAGGGCCTCGCCCTGGGCGTCGAAAACGCTCGAGCCGGCGGTGATCACCGCGTAGTCCGCGGGCGCCGCGACGCTCAGGTCGTAGACGTTGGCGGGCAGCCCCTGGAAGCGGTAGTTGCCCGCCCAGTCGCTGGTGGTCTGCCACGTCTGGCCGCCGTCGGTGATCTCGAGAAGGACCCCTTCGAGGGGCGGCTCGCCGCCGCCCTCGAGGCCGTCGGCGTCGAGATCGGCCCAGACTCTGCCGGTCACCTCGGCGCCCGCCAAGCAGCTGGCGAGGGCGGACCGCGCCTCGATTCGGGCGTCCGAGGCCTCCACGGTTCCCGAGGTGTCGAAGGAGTGGCCGACGCCCCCGTAGGCCGAGAGGGTCAGGTCGCCCGAGCCGGCGAGCAGCGCCTTATCCTCGAGCACCAGCGGGTGATCGCTCGTCCACAGTTCGTCGAGGCCGCCGTAGATCATGAGCAGGGGCGCGTAGGGCCTGAAGTAGCCGTCGGTCGGCTGGGTGCCGCCGAAGTAGCTGAAGAACAGAGCGCCCGGATAGTAGGCGACTCCGCAGTCGAAGCCGGTTTGCCCCGGCGCGGGGCGCGCCGGGCGGGGCACGTCGTAAACCCCGGGGAACTGCCCTTCGGTGGTGCTGACGCTAAAGGACGTGCCCATCTCCGCCTCGATGGCGTCCGCGTCGGCCAAAGCGCCGGCCACGCCGCCGCCGCCGTGGGAGAAGCCGAGGACGGCGACCCGCTCGCCGTCGACCTGAGGCAGCGTGCGCAGGTAGGCCAGGGCGTCGAAGGCGTCGCGGGAGCGCTCGTAAACCGGCGCCACGTCGGCGTCCTCGGGCGGGACCTTGCCCTGGAAGGTGGTGTAGCCCCGGGGGCCGAAGCTGTCGAGGATCAGGGCGATATAGCCGTCGGCCGTGAGCATGGAGGCCCAGTCGTCGAACTGGCTCTTCATATCGCCATCGGGAAGCTGCTGACTGGGCTCCGCGTGCCACATGCCCTTGGAGCCGTGCAGCACCACGACCGCGGGATGCGGCCCGGGGCCGGCCGGCTCGACCAGGCGGCCGCGCAGGGGGATTCTATTGTCGGCCTGGGGATCCTCTTCGTCCCAGGTGAAGGGCACATGGCCGAAGAACTCGACCAGCGTGTCGCTCTGCGCCAGCGCCGCGCCGGGAACGAAGGCGGCGAGCAAAACGAGTGGGAGAGAAACTGCGAGCGAGGCCCGGCGGACCGCGGAGAGGTTAAGTCTTGGCATTGCGGATCTCCTGGCTGAGAGTGGAAGACGCCGCCGCGCCGGAGGACTCCCCTCGGCACGGCGGCATTTCCAGATCGCAAAGCGCCGCCCTTTCCCCTCATCGACCTCGCCGCCTCCCCGCTTGGGCCCCGCGGGCCGCTGCCCTGAAGGGCAGGGCCTAGCGGCCCTCGAGAAGAGGCAAAACGCAGTGTCCAACCCACCCGTAGAGAGGTACAGTGAGCACACGCTCCCAACGCGGGCGAACCCGCCCGCACATCGCCTGAACGGGGGACAAGGTGACGGTGGACGCTTCGCAGAATCAAGTGACCCGACTGCTGCACGACTGGCGCGGCGGCGACTCCGAGGCTCTCGACCAGCTCATGCCGCTGGTGTACGACGAGCTGCGCGGCGTGGCCCAAAAGCGCATGGGGCTCGATGGCCCGCAGACCCTGCAGGCCACGGCGCTGGTCAACGAGGCCTATTTGCGCCTGGTCGACATCGACGTCGACTGGCAGAACAGAGCCCACTTCTTCGCCCTGGCCGCCGGCATGATGCGGCGTATTCTGGTGGATCGCCTGCGTCGCCGCGGGGCCCAGAAGAGGGGCGGCGCCGAGCACCCCGAGACCCTGGTCGAGGTGTCGGACGGCGGCCGTCCGGTGGAGGATCTGCTGGCCTTAGACCAGGCCCTGGGCGCCCTGCAGGAGATGGATGAGCGCAAGGGGCGAGTGCTCGAGCTGCGCTATTTCGCCGGCCTGACCATCGAGGAGACGGCCGAAGCTTTGGGCATCTCCCACGCCACGGTGGAGCGCGATCTGCGCTCGGCCAAGGCCTGGGTGATCAGCCGCGTCGACGGCAGCCCGGGCTGAGATGGACGCCGAACGCTGGCGCCTTCTCGACGAGCTCTTCCAGGAAGCGGTAGACCTGCCGCCCCGGGAGCGCGGCGCCTTCTTGGGCGAACGCTGCCGCGACGACGCGGATCTGCGCCGCGAGGTCGAGGCCATGCTGGCGGCCGACGACGCGGAGTCCGGCGCCGCAGACCCTGGAGCCTCCGACGATCCGGCCAGCGCGCCGTCCGCCGCCAAGGATCGCCTGGCGGCCATCGTGCTCTCGGGGGTCGACGACGCCATGGCCGAGGACGATGACGCGCGGGCCGCCGCGGAAGCCGGCCTCCTGCCCCTGCCTTTTCCCGCCGTCGGCCCCTACCGGCTGATCGAGGAGCTGGGGCGCGGCGGCCTGGCCACCGTCTACCTGGGAGAGCGCGACGACGAGCAATTCTCCATGCAGGTGGCGATCAAGCTGGTGCGCCGCGGCTTCGACAGCCCCGAGCTGCTCGAGCGGCTGCGCCTCGAGCGCCAGATTTTGGCCAGCCTCGAGCACCCCAATATCGCCCGCCTGGTGGACGGCGGCACCGCGCCCGACGGCCGACCCTACTTCGTGATGGAGCGCATCGAGGGCGAGCGCATCGACCTCTGGTGCGAGCGGCGCGGTCTTGACCTGCGCGGCCGGCTGAAGCTCTTTGGCCAGGTGTGCGAAGCCGTACAGGCCGCCCACCGGCGCCTGGTGCTGCATCGCGACCTCAAGCCGTCGAATATTCTGGTGACCGAGGAGGGCGTTCCCAAGCTGCTCGACTTCGGAATCGCCAAGCTGCTCGACCAGGCCGAAGGAGCCGACGCGGTCGCGGCCCAGGGTTTCACCACCCTCACCGACACCGGCATGCGCCTTTTGACCCCGGAATTCGCCAGCCCCGAGCAGGTGCGCGGCGAGGCTCTCACCACCGCTAGCGACGTCTACTCCCTGGGGGTCTTGCTCTATCTCCTGGTCACCGGCGAGCGCCCCTACACCTTCGAGCGCGCCCGCCCGGCGGAGATCGAGCGGGTGGTCTGCGAGGTCGAGCCGAGGCGGCCGAGCGCCGTGGTGTGGGACCGCGCCGCCGGCGACGAGGAAGGGCCCACCCGCAGCTCCCTCGGCTGGCCGCGAAGCTCCGGCGGCGACGACCTCGACAAAATCCTCTGGCAGGTCCTGCGCAAAGAGCCCGAGCGGCGCTACGGCACCGTCGCCAGCCTGGCCAGCGACCTCGAGTGCTATCTCGCGGATCTGCCGATCTCGGCGCGGCCCGACACCCTGCGCTACCGAACGGGCAAATTCGTGCGCCGCCACCGCGTGCCGGTGACCGCCGCCGTTTTGATGGTGCTGATGCTCGTCGCCGGGGTGGTGGCCACCACCTGGCAGGCGCCGGTGGCGCGCGCCGCCCAGCTGCGCGCAGAAGAGCAGCGGCAGGTGGCCGAGGAGCAGCGCATCGCCGCCGAGCTGCAGCGCCGGCGGGCCGAGGAGGCGGCGAATTTCATGGTTGAGCTCTTCGACGTCTCAGACCCCTTTCGCGCCGAGGGCGAGCGTCGCCTGATCGACGCTCGGGAGCTGATCGGTCGCGGCGCCGAGAGCCTGGAAAGGCGCCTGGGCGACGCTCCCCTCCTGCGCGCCACGCTGATGACCACCATCGGCCGGGTCTACCGCAATCTGGCCCTGCTCGACGAAAGCGAGGAGCAGCTGGTCGAGGCCCTGGACCTGCGCGTGGGGGAGCTGGGAGAGAGCGCCGACGAGGTGCTCGACGGGCGCAACGAGCTGGCCCACCTTCGACTCGACCAGGAGCGCTACCAGGAGGCCGAGGAGATACTCGAGCAGCTGAAGGAGGCCAGGCGATCGCGGGGCGATTCCGAGCGGCTGGCGCTGACCCTAGAGCATCTGGCGATCGCCCAAAGAGCCCTCGGCCGCCCGGCCGAGGCCGAGGCCCTGCTCACCGAGGCCCTCGGGCTGCGCGCGGACTCGGGCGACGCCCTGGCCGCGGCCCGCATCCGCACCATCCTCGGGCAGATTCTTCGCCAGCAGGGCGACTCCGCCGGCGCCGAGGGGCTGGCCCGTCGGGCTCTCGAGGTGCAGCGGCGCGAGCTGGGCGATGAGCACCCGCAGGTCTTCCTCACGCAGACCGATCTGGCTTTGGCGCTGCAGGATTCCGGCCGGCTCGAGGAGGCGGAGGAGATCTTCGTCAGCGTGCTCGAGAATCACCGGCGGGTTTTCGGCGAGCGCAACCACTTCGAGATCTCGTCGATCCACAATCTGGCGATCCTGCTGACCTACCGTCGGCAAACGGATCGCGCTCTCGAGCTCTTCGCCCTGAACGAGGAGCGGGTCCGGGAACTCTACGGCGAGAACCACCCGGCGATGGCGCGGGTCTACTCCTTCCGCGCCCAGGCTTATCAGGTGGCGGGCGAGCCCGATCAGGCGATTCCGTGGGCGCGCCGCGCTCTTGACCTCAACACCGAGCATTTGGGGCCGGAGCATAACGTCTCGCTGCGCGACGCCAACCAACTGGCCGGGCTGATGGTGGCCACCGGCGATCCCGGTGCCGAGGAGGTCCTGATCGGCCTGGTGGCGGCCATGGGCCAGGTCTTCGGCGCGGAGGACTATCGGCTGGCCTTTCCCCTGATTCAGCTCGGCCTGCTGCGCCTAGGGCAGCTCGAGGACCCCGCCGCCGCCGAGCCGTCCCTGCGCTCCGCGCTCGAGGTGCGCAGACGGTCGATGCCCGAAGGGAGCTGGCAGATCGCCGAGGCCGTGGGGCACCTCGGCCGGTGCCTGATGCGCCTCGGGCGACTCGAGGAGGCCGAAACCCTGCTCGAATCGAGCTCCAGAGTCGTGCGCGACGTCTTTGAGGCCGACCATCCGATGGTCGAGACGTTCGCTCGGGCCCTCGAGGAGCTCAGGAACGCCCGGGCCGGCGAAGGCGCTGAGCGGCCCGAGGCGGCTCGGTCTGCCCGATTGGTGTCCCGATGAGAATGGGATATCATCTAGCCGAGTCCTGCTGACCAGGAACTCCAGGCTCCGAGCGCTTTTCTCGCTCTCCCGCCTGAACTCATCCACTCTCCTCTACCGCTGCCGTCCGCCCTGTTCGGGGCCCTGCCCCGGGAGCTGCACCCGGTGCCGGGTGGCCCGCGTCGACCCGTCGAGAGCGTCCCTCGCCCGATCGCGTCGACGGGCTCCGTCGTGGCGCGGTTGTCCAGGTGACCGCCGGCGGGCGCGCCTCGGGCCAACCGCCGGACCGGCGCCGCAAAGCGCAGAGGCAAAGGGCCTCAGGGCCCGCGGCCTGGCCTCATTCGATTGCTCCAACGATCCGCACCAACACCCGGGTCATGCTTGAGACTCAACAACTCTCCAAGGATTACGACGGCCATCTCGCTCTCGACTCCCTCGATCTGCAGGTCGAGCGCGGCGAGGTGGTGTGCCTGCTGGGGGCGAACGGCGCCGGCAAGACGACCACCCTCCACCTGCTTCTCGGCTTCCTGCAGCCGAGCGGCGGCCGCGCCCTGATCGGAGGTCTCGACGTTCAGGAACACGGGGTCGAGACCAAGCGATCGGTGGCCTACATCCCCGAGCAGGTCCAGCTCTACCCGTCCCTGAGCGGACTCGAAAATCTCGAGTTCTTCGCCTCCCTCGCCGGCCGCGACGATCTCGACGAGGCGGCGCTGCGCGAGCTTTTGACGCGGGCAGGCCTCGCAGCCGAGGCCGCCGATCGCAGGGTCTCCACCTACTCCAAGGGCATGAGGCAGAAGACCGGGGTAGCCATCGCCCTGGCCAAACGGGCGTCGGCCCTGCTGCTCGACGAGCCGACCTCGGGACTCGATCCCCAGGCCGCCAACGAGCTGTGCCATTTGATCCGCACGGTGGCGGACCAGGGCGTCGCCGTGCTGATGGCGACCCACGACCTGTTCCGCGCCAAGGAAGTGGCGGACCGCCTGGTCATCATGAAGTCCGGACGACTGCTCGAGGATCTGCCCGCCTCAGGGGTCGGCCATGCCGAGCTGGAGCAGATCTACCTCCGCCATATGCGCGACTAGAAGGGGCCGCTCGATGTCGAACCCGGTTCTCCGGATCGCCCGCAAGGAATTCACGGAAAGCCTCCGAGACGGCCGCTTTCGAGCGCTGGCCTTCGCCGTTCTCATGCTGCTCGCCGCGAGCCTCGCCGCGGGGTGGATAGGGGCCCGCGAGGCCCGCCGCCACATCGCCGTCGCCGAGACGCTGGAGGAGCAGGCGTGGCTCGGCCAGGGCCCCAAGAATCCTCACTCCGCCGCGCACTTCGGCAATTTCGCCTTCAAGCCGCGGCCGACCCTCGCCAGCCTCGATCCCGGAGTCGACGCCTATCTCGGTACCGCCGTGTGGCTCGAGGCCCACCGCCAGGGCCCGTTTTCCCTGCGGCCGGCGGAGGACGCGACCGCCACGCAGCGCTTCGGCGATTTGACGGCCGCCCTCACCCTGCAGGTTCTCGCTCCCCTGCTGGCCATCATTCTCGGTTTTCAGACCTTCGCCGGCGAGCGGGAGCGCGGAACCCTCAGGCTGCTCGCGAGCCTGGGCCTTGAGCCGAGAACCCTGGCCCTCGGCAAAGCCCTCGGCCTGGCGGCCGCCCTCTTCCTCGCCCTCGGACCGGCCGTCGCCCTCGGGGTGACGACGGCGGCGATGAGCGGAGGTTCCTCGGGCGCCGGCCCGAGCCTCGTTCCCGGCCTCCTTTTGGCCGCCGTCTACCTGGTCTACTTCGCGACCCTGCTCGCCCTGGTGATCGCCGTCTCGGCGCGCGCCCCGAGCCCCCGAGCCGCTCTGGTGACGCTGCTCGGGCTGTGGATGGCCGCGACTCTGATCGTGCCGAGGCTCGCCGCGGATCTCGCGGAGCGGCTTTATCCCATCCCGACGTCGAGGGCCTTTTTTGCCGCCATCGACGAGGACCAGGCAAACGGCGTGGCCGGCATGGGGAGCCGGGAAGAGAGGCGCGCGCGGCTCGAGAAAGAGACCCTCGAACGCTACGGGGCCCGGACCCTCGAGGAGCTGCCGGTGGACTTCGGGGGCCTCTCCCTGCAGGCCAGCGAGGAACACGCCAACCTCGTCTTCGACAAACACTACGCCGAGCTTTGGCGGCTCTACGAGCGCCAGGAGCGCCTCCATCTGTGGGCCGCTTTGGCGTCTCCGACCCTCGCGGTGCGCTCTGTCTCGATGGCCCTGGCGGGGACCGATATCGAGCGCCACCGGCACTTCGCGAGCGCCGCCGAGGACCACCGCAGGCGGCTGGTGAAGTTCCTGAACGACGATTTGACCTACAACTCCGGCGAGGCCAGCTTCGGCTATCTCGCGGACGAGGCGCTGTGGCGCAGCGCCCCCGAGTTCACGTACCGCGCTCCGGCCCTGGCGGCAACCCTGCGCGATCAGGCGCCCGCGCTGGTCCTGCTCGCGGCGTGGCTCCTCGCGGCGCTGCTCGTGGCGGGACGCGCGGTTTCGCGTCTCAAGATCCTCCCCGGGGGCGCCTCGTGATCGGGCGGCTCATGCGGCACGAGTGGCGCACCCTGCGCCGGGAGCCGGTCTTCTGGTGGGCCTCCCTGGGGCTTCTGCTCACCGCGGCCTACGCCCTCGGGGGAGGCCTGGCGTGGCGCGCCGAGCGGGCCGAGGAAACCGCGCTCACCCGCGCCGAGAGCGCCGCCCTTCTGGCCGAAAGGCGGCAGGAGGCGCAGCAGGGAGGAGGCCGGGTGGGCGGCGCGCGCACCTTCGTGGCCCTGCCCCCAGGCCCCCTCGCGGCTTTCTCGTCGGGGCTGGCCGACCTCGCCCCGGAGCGCGCGGAGATCTCGATCTTCGAGCGGCCCGACACCCTCTTCGGCAGCTATCAAATCGAGAGCCCCCTGAGCCTCAAGGCCGGCCGATTCGACCTCGACTTCGTGGTTCTCTTCCTGCTGCCGCTCTTTTTCGCGTCGCTCTCCTACGGGCTGATCGCGAGGGAGCGGGAGGGCGGGACCCTGCCCATGCTCCTGATGCAGCCGGTAACGCTGTCGCAGATCCTGGGCGCCAAGCTCCTGGTTCGCCTGGGGCTTCTCACGCTCTTCCTCGCGCTCGTGGGGGCCGCGGGATGGACCCTGTCCCAGGCTCCCCTCGCCAGGCTGGCGGGCTGGCTGGCGGTCGCGTGGCTCTACGGCGCCTTCTGGCTCGCCGCGGCGGCGTGGATCGCGGCCTTCGTGCGTCGCTCCGAAGCCTGCGCGGCGTCTCTCGCCACCCTGTGGATCGTCCTGGTGCTGGTGATCCCCGGGCTGCTCAGCGCCGGGGTCGATCTCGCCAGCCCGCTGCCCTCGAGGCTCGAGCTGGTCGGCCAGATGCGCGCCGCCTCCAGCGAGGCCTCCAAGCAGAGCGCCGAAATCCTGGCGCGGTACTACCACGAGCATCCCGAGCTGGCGACCGAGGGTCAGCAGAGCGGCTTCGTGCCGGCGTACTTCGCCTCCCAGCGCGAGGTGGAGCGCCGGCTGGCGCCGCTGATTCACGACTTCGAGGATCGTATGGGCCGGCAGCAGAGCCTGATCGGGCGCTGGAGCGTGCTTTCACCGGCGGTCTCCGCCCAGGGCGCCCTGCTCGAGTTCGCGGGCTCAGGACCCCGGCGCCAGCGCCTCTTTGCGGCCGCCGCCCGGGACTTTCTCGCCGCCTGGCACGCCGACCTCGAGCCCGCCATCTTCCTCGGTCAGGCCCTGGGGCCCGAAGACTTCGACTCGCTTCCGTCCTTCAGCTTTCCCGAGCCCGAGGCCCACGGGCCGACCCTGGCACTCGCCGCGGTCGGCCTGCTGGCGCCCTCGAGCCTCGCTCTTCTTTTCGCCTTTCGTCGACTCCGCCGCCCTCCGCACCTCTCCTAAATCCAACAGCTACGGGACTCCACGTGATGAATCTTCATGCCTCAAACCCTCTAGAAGCTGCTCTCTCCCGCGCCGTTCTGATCCTCGCGCTCGCCCTGACACCGCTGGCGTTCACGGCCGCCGCCGAGGCCCGAGAAGCCGACGGGCCGGAAGCCGAGGCCGTCGCCGTCGAGGCTCGAGACTCCGAAGCCGCCGAGGCGGAGGGCGACGAGGCCGACGAGGCCGACGAGGCCGACGAGCCCCGGGACGAGGGGATCGCCGAGGAGATCGTGGTGCTCGCCACCCGCAGCGAGAAGCGCAACCTCGAGGTGCCGGCCCACGTCAGCTCGATCGATTTCGAAGACGCCACCGAGGACGGCTTCTACGCCGGCGCCGACGAGCTTCGCGGCCAGCCCGGCATTTTCTTCCGCCGCTCCGAGGGCGACAACGACGCTCTTCTCTTCGTGAACTTCCGGGGCGTCACCGGCAACACCGGCAACGACGCCTTTCTCGCCCTCGTCGACGGCATCCCCTTCATCAGCGGCGATGAGGAAGTGCTGATGAGCGAGATCCCCTACGGCGCGGTGGAGGACATCGAGATCGTCCGCGGCCCGGTTTCGGCGCTCTACGGGCGCGGCGGCATCGCCGGCGCCATCAACTACTCCCTGGGCGCCCTCGACGGCGCCCGCACGGACTTCCGCGCCGCCGTCGGCTCGGAGGAATATTGGAACGGCACCCTCAACCTCGGCCGCCTGTTCGGCGACACCGGCTTCTTCCTGAGCCTCGACGCCGTGGGCGCCGAGGGCTGGCGCGAGAGCAACGAAAACCAGCGCCTGGGGGCGCTCGCCCGGCTGTCGTGGAACGCCGGTGAACAGACCTCATTCAACGCCTACCTCAACCTTCACGACCGCGACTTCGAGCACGGCAGCGTGCTGCCCACCCTGCCCGACGGCACCCTAGTCGACGTGATCGGCGGCAGCGAGTCCTTCCTCGGCTCGAGGGATATCGGCATCGACAGCACGAGCGTGATGGCCGCCGCCCGCGTCGCCGCGGTGCTCGACAGCGAAAGCCTCTTCCAGGCCACCGTCCACTACCGCGACCGCGAGACCGACAACGTTCTCGACTTCTACGATTTCTTCGGCTTCGCGCCCGAGCGCAACGTGATGGCGGTGAACGGTTTCGACTCCGATCTCGACGAGCAGACGGCCTTTCTCGAGGCCACCTACGACTTCGAGATCGGCAAGACCCGCAGCCTGGTGGGCGCCAGCTACGAGCGCACCAGCCTCGATGAAACCGAGCTGTTCACCGGCCAGAACGGCTTTACCTTCGAGTGCGGCTTCGCCTTCTACCTCATCGAGATCGACTACACCACGGGCCAGGTCTTAAACCGCGACAACCCCTGCTTCGTGGTGGGCGAGCACAGCCTGAGCGGCGAGACCGACAACACCTTCACCGCCGCCTTCGCCCAAACCGAGATTCAGATCGGCGAGCGCCTGACCCTGACCCTCGGCGCGCGCTGGGACGACTTCGAGCGCGAGACCACCCTCGCCACCGGGCCCACCAGGATCCAGCAGCCGACGGTCGACGATTCGGCCGACAACGTCAGCCCCAAGGTGGCGATCGTCTTCGAGGCGACGCCGAATCAGACCCTGTACTTCAATTTCGGCGAGGGCTTCAGCTCCAACTTCGGGCCGGTCTTTCAGTGGAATCCCGCCCGCTTCGCGCGCGACTCTCGGCCCACCACCCTGCGCAGCTTCGAGCTGGGCAATAAGGGCCTGGCCCTCGGCGGCCGGCTCTCCTACAGCCTCTCCCTCTACTCGATCGAGCAGGAAGATCGCCTGATCTTCATCACCAACCCGGCTTTCCTGCTCGACTTCACGGCGCCCTCCACCCTCGCCACCACCGGCCAGCTCTTCGCCAGCCAGGGCCTCGAGGCCACGGCCGCCTACCGCTCGCCCGGCGGCACTCGCCTCGAGCTGCGCTACGGCTACGTGGACGCCGAGTGGGACGAGCTGGTGGTCAGCACCTTCGGCGGTACGCTCGATCTTTCGGGCAACAGCCCGACGGGCGTACCCGAAAACACCCTCTACCTCGGCTGGGATCAGCCGATCGGCGACCGCTTCGACCTCTCCCTGTCGTGGGAGTGGTACGACGACTACTTCATCACTCAGGACAACGCCTTTGAGGGCGGCGGCTACGACCTGCTGAACCTGGGCCTGAGCTACAGCCCCGACGCCGGCGACATCGCCCTCGACCGCGTCCATCTGGCGGTCACCAACCTGCTCGACGAGGACTATTTCTACTTCTTCGGCGGCTCCCGCTCCGCCGTCACGAACGCCGTGCCCGGGGTTCCGCTGCAGGCTCGGCTGACCTTCGGCTGGTCGTTCTGAGGATGGGGAGCGTGCCTTATCCGCTGCGCCTGGCGATCGCCAGCCTGCGGCGGGAGCCGCTTCTCTCGGCTCTTGTCATCGTCATCCTGGCGGCCGGCCTGGGGGTGCATACGGCGGTTTTTAGCCTGGTCAACGCCGCGCTCCTCAAGCCCCTGCCCTTCCCCTCGGCCGATCGCCTGATGGTGATCCAAAGCGTGTCGGAGAAGACCGGGGGCCGCTACGGCCTGTCGGTTCCCGACGCCGACGACTATCGGGCCGGCTCCGATCGGCTGGCCGAGGTGGGCGCGTTTACGGCGCGGCGCGACAACCTGATTCTCGACGGCCAGCGGGTGGTCTCGCTGCCCTCGGCCATGGTGACCGCGGGCGCCCTGCCGGCCACCGGGGTGCAGCCCATTCTCGGCAGGCTGTTCGAGGATCGCGACGATCAGCAGGGCGGCGACAGCCTCAAGGTGCTGCTCGGCCACGGCCTGTGGCGCAGCCAATTCGGCGGCAGCCCGGAGGTTCTGGGAACGCCGGTGCGCACCTCCCTCGGCACGTTCGAGGTGGTCGGCGTTCTGCCCCGAGGCTTCGGCTTTCCCGAAAACGCGCAGATGTGGTTTCCGTACCAGAGCTGGATCGACACCCAGGACTCCGGCGACGAGCGCTCCGACCAG
>JBCCLG010000037.1:0-15933 GCA_039027015.1 Acidobacteriota bacterium
CGCCGCGGCGAGCCGCGGGCGCCAGGCGGATCGACGGCTCCCGTGGCACCGCGACGCTGCGCCCCTCGCCGAGCTGGCGTCGCCGCCGCTCGGACGCTGGCTGCCGGCGATTCTCGAGGACAGCAGCAACTGGCACGCGGGCATGCTGCTGCGCGTGCTCGCCGCCGAGAAGACCGGCGCGGGGCGTCTCGGCGACGGTCTGGAGCTGGTGGCGGCCTTTCTCGAGGAGGAGGTCGGCCTCTCGCCCAAAACCTTCGCCCTCGACGACGCCTCGGGAATCTCGCCGCTCAATTTGTGGACGCCGCGCTCCTTGGCCGCGCTGCTGCTGTGGAGCTGGGAGCAGCCGTGGCGCGGCGCGCTCACCGGCTCCCTCGCCGCCCCGGGCCGCGGCACCCTCGAAGGGTGGCGCCGCCTGGGTCCCGCCGCCAGCCTGCCCGCCAATCTGGTCGCCAAAACCGGCACCGCCCGCCACACCGACGCCCTGGCGGGCTATCTGCTGGCGCCCCCGGGAGGCGCGGAATCTCCGCTCGTCTTCGCCTGTTTGCTCAACCAGAACCTCGAGACCCACGCCGCCGGCCGCCGCCGCCTCGCCGCCGAGGTGCGAGGCCTAGCGCGGCTGCCCCGCGGGAGGACGCCGCCATGACCGCTGAAGATCGCTACATGCTCGGCCACGACACCACCGAATGGGATCGCCTGCGCGAACAGCACCTGGTGTGGCGCCGCACCCTGGTCGATCGCCTGCCGTCCTATCTCGAGAAGAGCGCGAGGCTCGAAGCCCTCGGCGGTCTGGGCGGCGCCCGTCTGCTCGAGGTGGGCTGCGGCAACGGCGCCCTGCTGCAGGAGCTGGCGGCCCTCGCCGGGCCCGAAGGCCGCACCCTCGGCGTCGAGATCGACCCCGAGGCCGCGTCCGCGGCGCAGCGAGCCATAGTCGACCTGCCGGCAGCGGAGGTCCTCGAAGCGGACCTCATGGGCCTCGAGCTGGGCGAGCGCTTCGACGGGGTGATCGCCCGCTGGGTGCTCTCCTTTCTGCGCGATCCCCTGGAGGCCCTGCGCCGCATGGCGTCTCATCTCGAGCCGGGCGGGGTGCTGGTGATCCAGGACTACGACTACGACTCGATCCGCATGGTTCCGGGCGGCCCGAGCATCGACCGACTCTTTGCCGCCGTGCCCAAGGCCTACGCCATGAACGGCGGCGACGCCTGGCTGGCGACCCGGGTCCCCGGCTTCTTCGCGGAGCTGGGCCTCGAGTGGATCGCCACCGATCCGCACTGCCTGGCGGGCCCGCCCTCGAGCCCGGTGGCGCGCTGGGCGGAGCGCTTCTTCCAAGAGCACATCGAGACTTTCGTCGAGGGCGGCCTGCTCACGCGCGACGAGAGGGACGCCGCGCTCGAGGAGTGGCGGGCCTCCCACGAGGTGCCCGGGGCTGTGTTTTTCTCGCCGCTGGTGGTCAGCGTCGTGGCCCGCAAGCCGCTGCGGGTCCCCTAGCCGAGCGGCGCCGAAGTGCAAAACCACAAAAGCCGATCGCGGTGATCCCCCGCGGTCGGCTTTCCCGCGTGCAGGGGCGACGAGATTCAAGGCGGGCGGGGGCCGGGGATGGGGTTGTCCCCGCCCGCCTCTCGTGCCAGCGTCTCGGGTCCGGGTGGGTTCTGAAAATGTCCTGATTCAGGCAGCCCGGACCTCGAGCATCGATCGTTCGATCGATGCTCGTGTCGCCGCCGGCGGGGCGGCGTCTCCGATCGCAGGTCTCCGGCACTCTCCGCCTTGACCTTCATGGCTTGCCCGCTCTCGCTTCCCGACGCTTCGGCTGGCGCTGTCTCTCCTCGAGGCGCTGGCCGGGGCGCTTTTTTGCGTGTTAAGAACGCGGCGGATCCCGGGAGAGCCGGCCTGGAGTTTCGCGCGAACCCGAAGAAGGCCCGGCGCCGAAGCGTAGTACGGTGAGCCGAGCCCACTTTAGTCTTCCCCTCGAACATCGGAGACCGCCCGTGAACGTCAAACTTTCGACCGCAGTCGTCATCCTGGTCCTCTTCCTGGCCCTGGTCTTCGGATCCAGGTGCTATATCACCGTCAAGCCCGGACACTCGGCGGTGGGAACCTTCTTCGGCGCCGTCGATAAGATTCCCCTCGACGAAGGCTTTCACGTGGTCAACCCGCTCAAGCGCTGGACCTACTACGACTGCCGCCAGAAGACCCACCTCGAGACGGCCAACGTGCCCAGTCAGGACCAGCTCTCCACCATGGTCGACGTCAGCGTGCAGTACCGACTGTCCGCCGACAGCACGCCGTCGATCCTGCAGGACACCGGCACCGCCAAGCAGGTGATCGAGGTGCACCTCATCCCCAAGCTGCGCAGCATCCTGCGCGAGCAGGGCAAGTCGATCAAGCGCGCCGAGGATTTCTTCATGGAGGAGGTGCAGGTGGCCCTGCAGACCCGCCTGACCACCCAGCTGCGCGACTATTGCGAGCCCAAGGGCCTCGAGATCTCCCAGGTGCTGATCCGCGACGTCAAGCTGCCTGAATTCATCATGAAGGCCATCGAGTCGAAGAAGGAGCGCGAGCAGGAGGCCGAGAAGCAGCGCGCCGAGCTCGACCGCTTCCGCACCGAGCAGCAGCAGAAGATCGCCCAGGCCGAGGCCGAGCGTCAGGCGGCCGAGGAGGATGCCAAAACGCGCCGCATCCTCGCCGACGCGCGGGCCTACGAGATCGAGCAGATCAACAAAGCGATCGCCTCCAACAAGGCCTATGTTCAGCTGCAGGCCCTCGAGGCCCTGCGCTCCATCTCCAAGGATCCGGCCGCCAAGGTCTATTTCATCGACGGCGACAGCCCGACGCCTCTACCCTTGATGCACCTGGGCGAGAGCGGGCGCTAGCGCTCGCAGCGGCTGGCGCCGCCGCCCTTTATTCAACGTAGCCCAAAGCGCGTAGAGACTTAAGGACCTCCTCGTCCGAGGACGAGGGGTCGTCGATCCTGGCGAGGCTGGCGCGGTTCCACCACACGCCGACGCCCACCTGCGGCGGCGCGCCGGCCTCGACCCGCCAGCCTTCGCCGTCCGCCGGAAAAGCCAGCGGGCGGTCGAGCCCCAGCAGGTCGACGTCGAGCCGCTGCCGCTGCCCGTCCGCCTTGCGCACGGTGAGCCAAAGCTGGGCCTCTCGCACGTCGACCAGAATCGCGGTAAAGCGCTCGCCCGGCGGCACGCGGACCCGCATCAGGCCTCTGTGGGGTGACTCGACGCAGGCGCAGGAGAGATCGGGAACCTTGACCCGGTCGGCGATCAGGGCATCGCTCTCGACGTCGATCTCGAGATCCCGCTCGCCGCCGAGATTCGAGAAGCTGAGCCGCAGGCCCGGCATGTGCTCGAGAAGCTGCCGCTTGGCCTCCTCGGCGTAGGGACGAAGCTCCGCCGGCACGGCCTCAAGGTCCCGCTCGTCGCCGGCCCGCAAACCGACCGCGTAGGGCTGCGCCGTGCCGGCATCGTCCGAGCGGAGGGAGTCGCGGAGCACGAGCTTGAGCCGATTGCGAATTCGTAGCACCAGGCCGCCGTCGGTGCGGCTGCCGTAGCTCCAGGCCACCGAGCGGGCGTGGTCGGGCTCGCCGCGCAGGAGCGGCACCAGGGAGTGGCCGTCGAGGTTCCGCGGCGCGGGCAGTCCGGCCAGCTCCAGCAGGGTGGGCACCAGATCCACGGAGCTGACCTGCGACTCGATGCGAGCGCCCGCCCCCGAGCCGTCCGGAGAGGCGATGAGCAGCGGCACCAGGAGCACGGGGTCATAGAGATGGCCGTGCTGCCAGCTGTCGCGCTCGCCGAGCATCTCGCCGTGGTCGGAGGTGATCACCACCACCGTCCGGCGGCGCAGCCGCGGCGTGTCGAGGGCGGTGAGCAGCGGCCGGAGCAGGCCGTCGAGCCTCGCGATGCCGGAGTCGTATTGATCGGCCGGCAGATCGAGCCAGGGCCCCTCGAGAGGCACGGAGCCGTCCTCCGTGCGCCGCTGCATGACGAGGCGCTCCTCGGTGGTTTTGCGGTCCATATAGACCAGCCGTTCGCGCGAGTTGAGGTCGCTATAGCTGTCGAAGTGCGGCTGCCAGGGGTGGTAGGGCGTGTGCGCGGCGTAGGTCTGCACGAAGAGGAAGAAAGGCCGATCGCCCATGCCCTCGAGGCTGGCGACGGCGCGGCGCAGCGTCTCCGGCGGCTCGAGGTATTGGTTCTGAGACTCCCGCGCCCAGGAGCGATAGCGCTCGAAGCCCTGGTCGAGACCGAAGGCCCGGTCGAGATAGCCGCCGCCGGTCAGGGCGGACGTGGCGTAGCCCGCGGAGTGCAGCCGCTCGGCGAGCATGGTCAGCTGCCCGATCGATCGAGTCGGCCAGTTGACGCCGTGGCGGTGAGGGTCGAGGCCGGTGAAGATCGAGACGTGGGAGGGCAGGGTCCAGCCTGCGGACGCCACCGCCGCCTCGAAAACCGCCGCCCGGCGTTCGGCCCAGGCCTCGAGATGGGGCGAGGTCGGCCGGTGGTGGCCGTAGAGCGAGAGGCGGTCGGCGCGCAGGGTGTCGAGCACCACCAGCACGATATTCGGCCGCTGCGCCAGAAGGTCCAGATCCGCGCCGCCGCTTCCCGCGAGCTCGAGCGTTTCGCTCTCGGGGGCCAGAACCTCCGGATGGGCGAAGAGAGGAAGACCGCGCAGGGGATCGATCGACTGCTCCGACTCGACCTCCAGGCGAAGGCGCAGGGCGCGGCCGGCGTGGGGCGCCAGGTCCGCCCGCGCCTCGTGCCACCGGCCCTCCGCTTCGGAGTCCCACACGGCCTCGAAGATCGAGGCTTCGCCAGCCTCCTCGCCCGGTCCCCCGTCGACGTTCTCCACCACCGCCCTGAAGCGCACCGGACCGGGCAACTCGCCCACGGCGCCCCAGTCGAAGCGAAGCTCGGCCTGCGGCGGCACCTCGATCTCGCGCGTCACGGGGTAGCCGGGCAGGGCCCCCAGAGCCACCCGCTGATCGTTGTCGATCTCGGCCCGCCACGCTTTGGCGAGATGGGACGTCAGCCTTTCTGAAGTCTGCGCTTCGCGCTGCAGGCGCACGGCGCGCAGGCAGACCGGGGTTTCGAGGGTCGTCCACACGGAAACCTGGAGGCGGCCGATGACGCCCCGCCAACGCTCGTTTTCTGAAACCCTGAAGGTGTAGGTGGTGCGATCGGGCCCGGAGAGGCCGGTTTCCATCTGCAGGTCTCTGCGCACCGCGCTCCCGGGCTCCGCCCAGTGCAGGTTGGCGTTGAGCAGTCCCCGGCCGTGGACGGTGACGGTCACCAGGTCGATATTCCGAGCCTCGAAGGAGCCGTCCTCCTCGAGCTGAAGGTCGATCGCCACGAGGTTCTTCTGCGGCCGCAGCCACCAGCCGAGGCTGTCGAGCTTCGAGCCGTGGACCGAGTGCACCCGCCAGCCCTCGACCCGCTTGCGAAAGCCCGAGCCCGCGAAGGTCCACTCCCGCAGGGTGCTGCGCTCGACGAAGGTCGAGAGATCCAGCTCGGGAGGGGTTGCCTCCTCGATGAAGCGCAGGGCCGGCAGCTGCCGCGGCGTCGGTTCCCGGCACGCCCCGAGGCACGCCGCCGCCGCGAGGAGCGCCAGCGTCGCTCTCTTCATGAATCGTCGTCTGGAACGCCGCTTCCCAGCGAGCCGATCGCGCGGCCGAGCCTGAGGGGCGTTCCCGCGGGCTGCTTCTCGAGGTGGAGGGCGCCCGGGCTGGCGATGAGAACCAGGGTCGATCCGAAGAGGAAGCGGCCCCACTCCGCGCCTTTTTCGAAGGCCAGAGGGGGCGCATAGTCTTTGACCTCGCAGCGCGCCTTCGGCAGGTTGCTCTCCACGACGTCGAAGGTCAGGCGAATCTTGCCCACCACCGTCGCGCCGACCGCGACCAGGCCTATCCGACCGCCCGTGGGCAGCTCAAAGAACGCGCAGATCCGCTCGTTCTCCGCAAAGAGCCCGTCTACCAGCTCGACGCCGGCCCGATTGACCGGCCAAAGACTCCCGGGAAGATAGCGAATGCGATCGAGCAGCGCGTCGCACGGCACGTGAAAGCGATGGTAGTCCTTGGGCGAGAGGTAGAGGGTCGCGAACTCGCCGCCCTCAAAACCGTCGGCCTCCGCCCGGCTGCCGAGCAGCGCGGCGAGGGAGTAAGGGCGCCCTTTAACCTGCAGCAGCCGTCCGTCTTCGACCCTGCCGCTTTGGCCCCAGGAGCCGTCGCAGGGGGCCACGACGGATCGGCTCGAGTCGTCGAGCGGGCGGGCGTTCGCCACGAGCCGGCGGACGAAGAAATCCTGGAAGCTCGGGAAGCTCGAGAGAGGGTCGCGGATCTCTTCGAAGTTCACCCCGAAGACGCGCCCGAAGGCGGTCCACAGGGGGGCACGAAGGGGGACCGGCCAGCGGACCGCCGCCGCATGGCCGGCCATTCGCGAGAGCGAATTGCGAGGGAGAAACCGCAGGGCTGAAATATTGAGCCGGTCGACTAGGGTCGCCATGGGCCAATTTTAGCCCGCTCGGACGCTCCAGCGTCAGCGGTTTCTCGGCTCTAAAAGGTCCCCAGAGGCTCTAGAAGAAGCAGCTCGGGAAGCCGAAACCGAAGCTGCAGGGAAAGCCCAGGTTCCGGTGGCAGAAGCTGGTGGCGGTGCTGACGCCGGTGACCACGGTGGTGATGGAGCAGTCGGCGTTGCGCCGCCGCTCGGTGGTGGTCACCTGATAGGTCAGCAGAGCGCTCTGGTAGAGCACGCCGGCGAAGGGGTTGCCAGGCGGCGGAGGGAAGAAATCCCGGAAGCACTGGGTCCCGGAGACCTGGAGGCTGATCAGTTGGCTGCTGGTGCTGGTGCTGATGACGCCCGGGGTGCAGGTCGGCGGCGCGCAGACCGGATCGGCCACCGCGAGGCAGTCATCGAGCTCGAGGTCGCAGCCTTCGTTGCACATGAATTCGTCGTAGTCCCAGTAGCAAAAGTCGACCTGGCATTCGCTGTAGTCGTCGTAGCAGTCGTCGACGCAGAGGTTCTTCTGCACGCCGCCTCCGAGGGGATCGCGCAGGTCAGCGAGTCGGGTCTCGGAGTCGTAAGGCAGGGTCTTCCCCTCGCGCAGGGCGTCGCTGGCCGCCATCAGGTCGGCGAGGGTTCCCTCTGAGAACAGGTCTCCGTCGAGCCGCAGCTCGACCCGCACCTCGGCGCCCGAGCGCACCCGCTCGAGCAGCCAGGCGCGCTCCGTGGGGTTGTAGGCCATGAGCTGTACGGTGCGGACCGCCTCGCTGGAGGCCACGCTGAGCGATTTTTCTTCCAGAACCCGGAAGGTCAGGCGCTCGAAGAAAAGGGGCGTTCCGCTCTCCTCGATGCGGACCTGAACCTCGTGGGGCCCGGGCGCGAGGTTCTCCGCGGCGACGAAGACCAGGTTGCGCGAAGCTTCCCAGTCGAATTCATGGATCTCGGACTCGAGCGAGAGAGCGGCCTGTTGGGCCCGCGGCGCCGGCGCCTGCGCGGCGGCCAAGGTGGGGAGGAGCAGGCACAGGAAAGTTACGAAAACGATAGATCTCGTGCGAAGCATCAAAGACTCCTTCAGAGAAACAGGGGGTGGGACAAAAGTGATGAACTAGTAATACTATAACTCTCAAAAGGGGATTTGAAAAATAAGTTTTAAGTTAAATCATCGGCCATCCCGCAGGCCCGGTCTCTGTACCGAACGGCTCGTCCTCGTCGCCCCACCGACCCTCGCCGGCGATCGGCAGACCTCCTCCCGTGGATCCGATCCGAGTGCGCTGCCGAAGCGTTGCGGCGAGCCGGGACGCGCACCGGGGCCCCTCGGCGCTCGCCTCCCCGAAGTCCAGGGTCACGACTCGTGAGATACTGGGAGGCCGCTGACGGAACGCCGCGTATGCGTACTCCCGCTCTAGCCCTTCCGAGATTTCTCTTCCCTCCAGGCGCTGCTCCGCTCCGTTCCGCTCCAGCCCTCGACCGATTCAAGGAGACCGATTTGAAACGCCTTCTCTTCCTGTGCCTCGCACCCCTCCTCACGGCCTCCATGCTCGCCCTTTCCGGCGCGTCTCTGGCCGAGGAGGAGGCGGAGACGGAAACCCGACCGCTGCGCTCGACCCAGGCCCCCCAGCAGACCGAGGCCGAGGCCGCCAACGCGACCGACGCCAAAGAGCAGATCGAGCGCGGGCGCTACCTGGTGGTGAACGCCGTGGTGTGCGGCGGCTGTCACACCCAGCGCACCGCCGAGGGCGACCTGGTGAAACGACAGACGCTGCACGGCGCCCCGGTTCCGGTCAGCAAGCCGGAGGCCTGGTCGGATCCCTTCGCCTACTGGGCGCCGCGCATCGCCGGCCTGCCGCAGCATACCGACGAGGAATTCGTCCGCCTGATGACCACCGGCGTCAATCGCGATGGTCGCTATCTGATGCTGCCGATGCCGCAGTTCCGCATGAGCGAAGAAGACGCCATGGCGATCGCGGCGTACCTGCGCTCCCTGCCCTAGCCGGCGCCGCCGCAGCCAGCCTCCGCGAGCGCCGCCGACCGGCGCTCGCGGCCTCGCCCCGCTCACGAAGTCAGGGGCAGACGGTGAAAGCTTCCGTGTCCTGAATCGGAGGGAACGCTCGGCCCAGCGGGTTGGAGTACTCGTTGACTTGGCCGGTCAGGGTATCGGTCACCCTGATGTTGACTTCGACATTGGTCAGGCCGCTGGCGAAAACCCAGTAGCGGTCGAAGCCCTCGCAGGCGTTGATGATCTTGACCAGAACCTCGATGTTGGACTGGTCGAAGAACCAGAAATATCCGGTGTCCTCCGAAAATCCGCCGGGCTGGCCGTCGCCGCGCGTCAGCTCGAAATCCTGATAGGTCACGGTCACCTCAAAGCGGCCGTTTTGCAGCGCCAGAGCCGGCCCCGGGGGCGTGTCCTGGCGCGTGAAGGTCAGGGTGCCGATCGGCACGCCGTTGCCCAAGGAGCCGTCCGTAATGCGGCGGATGGGCCCTGCCGGGCGAGTGTCTGAGTTCCCGGAGGTGAAGGTCTGGCCGCTGTCGGTGCCGGCGTCGTAGGCGAAGAGCGGCACCGCGCGCTGCTGCACCCAATCGCCGTTTTCGAAGAGCGAGTAGCCCGAGACCCCCACGAACCAATCGGGGCTCGGGGCGATCATGGTCACCAGGGTGATTCTCGGGAAGGTTTGCGACACCGCGAAGCTCGCCGAGCTTCGGCCGGGGGAGCGAGCGATGCCGCCGCCGCGCACGATCTGCGAGGCCGTGCCGGCGTCGATCGCCGCCTGCACCTCCTGATCGAGGGGCGAGGTGCGGCCGATCTCGGCCATCAGCTCGATGCCGTCCGAGGCCGGGTTGCCGACCTGCCAGAAGCTCACGCCGTCGCCGTGCACGCCGCCGATCAGCGATGAAAAATGGGCTCGGTCGCCGGGGAACCCGATCGGGTGGGTCGAGGCCGACCAGGCGGCGTCGAAGCGCACGCTGTATTGGGCGGTTTCGGTGGCCTGCTGGGCGAGCGTTCTGGGCGCGAGGATCGCCGCGATCGCCGCGGCGCCGAGGAGAAAAGCGAGTTCGCCCCGGAATTTTGCGGCGGGGGCTGGGAGGATGGCGGCGGACGAGGGGCGAGGGACGTGAGCGTCGCGAGTCACGGGTGTTCATCTCCTGTAGAGCTGGCGATTCGAGGCGCGGCGCGGCGCGGGTCAAGACTTGGGAATGGGGTGGCTTCGATGGGTGTTACGCGGAGACTCCTGGAGCAGATGGCCCGGCGGCGCAGATGGCCCGGCAGCGCGCCGCTCACCGCTGGAGGAGGGTCACGTGGTCGAAGACTTCGCCGTCGGCGGTGAGGTAGCGCAGGTCGAGGCGGCTGCCCGCCACGTCGATCACCACCGCCCCGCGCCGCTCCGTGGCCGCGGCCATCGCGGGGTGGGCGAAGTCGGTCTTGACCGAACGCGCGGCGCCCCCGGTGACCACGTAGAGAGTGCCCGGACCTCGTCTGGCCTTGCGGTAGGGCCCCTCGCCGTCCTCCCGGCCGTCGCCGGAGTCGAGGATCATGCCCGGCTCCAGGGTGTCCGAGGTGCCGAGATGGCCGCGCAGCAAAAAGCTCCGCTCATAGGAGGGGTTCTTGCCGGCGATCACCACGTCGACCCCGGCCGCCTCGAGAATCGGCACCACGCTCTGCCGCACGCCGAACGATCGCCCGCTCTTCTCGGCATCATCCGACGACAGCCATCCGCCGGAATACGGCGGGTGGTGAAAATAAGCGATCGTCCAAGGCCGGTCGTGACTCTCGAGGTCCTCCTTCAGCCAGGTGAGCATCTCCTTGTCGGGCGAGAGATTGCCGGCCACGGTGTCGAGACACACGAAGTGGACGTCGCCGTGGTCGAAGGAGTAGTAGGCCTCGCTGAGCGAGGGCGTGCCGCCGGCCTGGCCCTGGGAGGGAAGGTTGAAGAGCCTGAAGAAAGGAGTCGTGTCCGGCCCTTTGCCCGTGCGCATCTCGCTGTTGCCGATCGCGGGCCATAGGGGAATCTGCGCCAGCACGGGCCGAAACGGCGTGAAAAGAGCGTCGTCGAACCGCTGCTCGCTGCCCCTCTCGAGGGCGCTGCCGCCCACCGTCAGCCACGCGTCGGCGCCGCGATCGAGGCTCCACCGGCCCAAGGCGAGCATGGTTTTCTGAGCGAAGCGGTCGGCGGTGCCCAGTCCGCCGGTCACCCACACTCGGGTCTCGCCGGCTCCGGCCTCGGGCGCGGTTCTCAGGCGATGAAGCTCCGAGCCCAGGCGCCTTTCTCCCGCGCCCACCCGGTAGTAGTAGAGGGTCGACGGCTCGAGATTCTCCAGGCGCATTTTGTGCTCGTTCTTGAGCTCCGGATCCAAAAGCACCCGGTCGAGCTTCTGGGGATCCTCTCCCCAGCGCACCTCGCTGCTCACCGCGTCGCCGGTCGACCAGCGCAGGGTCGCGCCGCCGGCGGTGAGCATCTGCAGATAGGGCCCACGGCGGATCGCCGTGGCCGCGGGATCGAAGCCGACCAGCTCGAGGTCGAAGCCGACGCTCTTGCCCTTGGCCGAGGCCTGGTGAAGCTCCACGGCCAGAACGTTGCCTCCCGCCCGCAGCTTGCGGTGGTCAAAGCGGTACTCCCGAAAGGCCCTGGGATCGTCGGTTTCTGAGGCCGCCGCCTGGCCCTGGCCGAGAACGCCGGGTCGCATATTGGCGCGGGCCACCATCTCGCCGTTGAGGTAGACGATGGCGCCGTCGTCCTTGAGCAGGCGCAGGCGGAGGCGCGAGAAGCGTTCGGGGTTCTCCACCTCGAAAGCGCGGCGTAGAAAATAGGCCAGGGTGCGGTCTCTCTGGCCTTGCGGGCACGGCTCGCCCGCCGCCACGGCGGGGTGGCAGCGCATCACGGTCGACTCATCGCCGGCGCCGTAGCCGAGCAGCGCCCGGCCCTCGGGCCAGGCTTCGTCGTCGAAATCCACCGCCGTCCAGCCCGCGTCGGGTTCGCTGCCGTCGTCGAGATATCTCCACGGGGAGCCGGCGCCCAGCAGCTCGAGCAGCGCCCCCGAGGGCGGCTCGGGAACTGGCCCCAGGCACCCCGCGAGAAGCATGGAGAGGGCGAGCGCCACGCCCGCTCTCGCCTGAACCGAGCCCCGTGCCGGCGCGCCGGCCTCGCTCTTCTCGCTCCTCATTTCAGTTTGCGACCCGCGTTCCGCGCGGCGCTGCCTTCTCCCCTAAAAACGGCCCGTGATCAGCCGGGCGCTGCGGTTGCGGGTCAGGTAGTTCCAGCCCCACTGCACCAGCACCAGCACGCGATTCTGGAACTCCGCGAGATACATCAGGTGCACGAAGAGCCACATCAGCCACGCCAGGCCGCCGGTGATTTCGAGCCCCTTGATATCGACGATCGCCATGCGTCGGCCGATCACCGCCATATTGCCCTTGTCGACGTAGCGAAAGGGCTTGGGGGCCGGGACCTCGCCGCCGTTCGCGGTCCGGCGGCGCAGCAGCTTGGCGACGTATCGACCCTGCTGCATGGCCACCGGCGCCACCCCCGGCAGGGGCGCTTCGATGCCGTGCCGAAAGTTGGCCAGGTCGCCGATGGCGAAGACCTCGGGCCGGCCGAGCAGGCTGCAGTCCGCCTCTACCACCACCCGGCCCTGGCGGTCCGCCTCGGCGCGGCTCTGCTCGGTCAGCTGCTCGCCCAGCGGCGAGGCCTGAACGCCCGCCGCCCACAGCACGGTGTTGGCCCGCACGATCTCCGTCTCGCCCTCACCGCCGGCGGGCGAGAGCTCGACGGTGCGGCCGTCGATCGACGACACCAGGGTGTTGACCCGCACCTCGACGCCGAGCTTCTTGAGACCGGCGAGAGCGCTGGCCGAAAGCCGCCGGGAAAAGGGAGGCAGCACGCGATCCGCTCCCTCCACCAGCAGCACTCGCGCCTGGGCCGGATCGGCGTTGCGAAACTCGCCGGCCAGGGTCTTGGTGGACACCTCCGCGAGGGCCCCCGCCAGCTCCACGCCCGTGGCGCCGGCGCCCACCACCACGAAGGTCAGAAGCTCCCGCCGCCGCTCGGCGTCGGGCTCCTGCTCCGCCAGCTCGAAGGCGAGGAGCACGCGGCGGCGGATGTCGGTGGCGTCGTTGATCGACTTGAGCCCCGGCGCGATCGGCGCCCACTCGGGGTTGCCGAAGTAGCTTTGGCCGGCGCCGGTGGCGACCACCAAATAGTCGTAGTCCAGACCTTCCTCGTTCGGATCCCCCGCCTCGCCGGTGCCGCTGAACAGAACCCGCCGCGCGTCGAGGTCAAGGCCCGAGACCTCGCGCAGAAGAACCCGGGTATTGGGCTGGTTTTTCACCAGGGCGCGCAGGGGCGCGGCGATATTGGCCGGCGACAGGCCGCCGGTCGCGACCTGGTAGAGCAGGGGCTGGAAAAGATGATGATTTCTGCGATCGATGAGCGTGACGCGGGCCTGCGCCTTGGCCAGGCCGCGGGCGGTCACCAGGCCGCCGAATCCGCCTCCGAGGATGACCACATGGGGTCTCTGGGGCATTCTGGTCTCTCCATGACTGATGCGATAGCTGGGAAGGGAAGGGCGCGGGCGGCCTGAAGCCGGGCGCCGCGCCGGCCTATTCTCGCACTCTTTCGCGAGCCCGAGCGGCGGCGCCGGGCGCTCGTCCCGCACGGGGCGCCGCCCGCAGACGAGGCGGCGCGCTGGGGTATGCTCGCGCCTACAATCCCTGTGCAGAACAGAACCCCCGATTCGAGGAGTCCTTGATGGCCGAAGCGAAGAAAGCGTCCGGAACCAAACCCGAGGGCTCGCAGAAAAGCCTGCTGGAAAAAGTGCTCAACGGCATCGAGGTGGCCGGCAATAAGCTGCCTGATCCGGCGATTCTCTTTCTGATCCTGATGATCGCGACCTGGGTGCTTTCGGCCGCTCTCTCCGGGGTGGCGTTCACCGAACTCGACCCGCGCACCGAAAAGCCGATCGAGGTCAAGAATCAGCTCGCCGGGCCGGCCCTCGCCTCCTATCTCTCGCAGATGGTGACCATCTTCACCGGCTTCCATCCCCTGGGCGTGGTGCTGGTGGCGCTGCTCGGCGTTGGCGTGGCCGAGCACACGGGCTTTATCAACGCCGGCCTCAAGTGGATGCTCGGCTTCACACCGCGCCTGCTGCTCACTCCCGTGCTGATCCTGGTGGCGGTGGTCAGCCACACCGCCGCGGACGCTGGATATGTGCTGGTGATTCCGCTCGGCGGGGTCATCTTCTTCGCCGCAGGGCGTCACCCTTTGGCGGGTATCGCCGCCGCCTTCGCCGGCGTATCCGGCGGCTTCTCGGCCAATTTCATCCCGTCGGGCATCGATCCCCTGCTGCAGGGCTTCACTCAATCTTCGGCGCAGATTTTCAATCCTGAAACCCAGGTCAATCCGCTGTGCAACCTGTATTTCACGGCGGCCTCGACCCTGCTGGTGGTCGGCGTCGGCTGGTGGCTGACCGACAGGGTCATCGAGCCTCGCCTGAAGGACACCGAGGTCGATGGCGATCCGGAAGAGATGCCGAAGATGGAGGAAATCACCCCCAAGGAGCGCAAGGCTTTCTTCATCGCCAGCGCGGTGCTGGTGCTCTGCCTGGTCGGCCTCTTCCTGGTCACCGCGCCGCAGGATTCGCCGATGCGCGCTTCGGACGGCCAGCTCACCGCCTTCTCGGCGCCGATCATCCAGTCGATCGTGCCGCTGATCTTCATCTTCTTCCTCATCCCGGGCGCGGTCTTCGGCATCTTTGCCGGCACGGTCAAAAGCTCGAAGGACATCGTCGCGGGCATGTCCAAGAGCATGGAGACCATGGGCTATTACCTGGTCATGGCCTTCTTCGCCGCCCAGTTCATTTTCGCCTTCGGGCAGTCGAATATCGGCGTGCTGCTGGCGGTCAAGGGCGCCAATTTTCTGCAGGCGATCGGCGCCTCAGGGCAGATCACCATCGTCGGCATCATCCTGCTGACCGAGGTGGTCAACCTGCTGGTCGGCTCGGCGTCGGCCAAGTGGGCGCTGCTCTCGCCCATCTTCGTGCCCATGCTCATGGCCCTGGGGCTCTCCCCTGAGCTGACCCAGGCGGCCTACCGCGTGGGCGACTCGACCACCAACATCATTACGCCGCTGATGCCCTACTTCCCGCTGGTGGTGGTCTTCTGCCAGCGCTACGTGAAAAGCACCGGCATCGGCACGGTGGCGGCGCTGATGCTGCCCTACTCGGTGACCCTCTTCATCACCTGGACGATCTTCCTGCTCGGCTATTGGGCCCTCGGATTCGACCTGGGCGTGCAGGCCAGCTACGTCTACCCGCCGCCGACTCCGTGATCGATCGTGCGGGCGCAGGCGGCGCTCGGCCGCCCGCCCGCCGCTAGAGCCCGCGGGTGAACTTGCGCGCCAGGTCGGAGAGCTGAGGCTTGCCGCCGCCCCTTCCCTCGGCTCCGGGCTTTGTGCCGGGGCCGCGGGGGGGCCCCGCTGAAGCTCTGCCCTGCGGGCTTGAGGCGGCTTTCCGCCCGGAAGCGCTGTCGGGCCCGGAGGTCTTTTTGGGTCCGGAGGCCTTCCGGGCAGGGCCCCGGTCTTGCGCCTTCGGGGAGCGCATCGAGAGCGAGACCCGGCCGCGCTCTCGGTCGACCTCGAGCACCCTCACGGTCACGATCTGACCGACTCGCACGACCTGACGCGGATCTTCCACCCAGGAGTCCGCGAGCTCCGAGAGGTGCACCAGGCCGTCTCGCTTGACGCCCAGGTCGACGAAGGCTCCGAAGTTGGTAACGTTCGAGACGCGCCCCTCGAGCGCCATGCCGGGACGCAGATCCTCGAGGCTGGTGACGTCGTCCCGCCAGGCCGGCGCGCGGAATTCCGGTCGCGGGTCGCGACCCGGCTGCTCCAGCTCGCTCCTGATGTCCTCGAGGGTGAATCGGCCGACCCCTTCGGCGTCCGAGCGAAAGCGCTCGAAGGGCACCGAGGCCACCAGCTGAGGATCGCCCACCAGGCGGTCGAGGGGCACGTCGAGCTCCTCGGCCATGCGCTCTACCAGGCCGTAGCGCTCCGGGTGCACCGCGGTGCGGTCCAGGGGATGCTCGCCGCCGCGCAGGCGCAGAAAGCCCGCCGCCTGCTCGAAAGTCTTGGGTCCGAAGCCGCTGACCTCGAGCAGCGAGGTGCGCGAGCGAAACGGCCCCTGGGCGTCTCGGTGGGCCACGATGTTGCGGGCCAGGCGCTCCGAGAGCCCCGAGACCCGGCGCAGCAGCGAAGGCGACGCCGAATTCAGCTCGACGCCCACCTTGTTGACCGTGCCCTCGACGGTCAGATCGAGCTCGCCGGCCAGGCCGCGCTGGTCGACGTCGTGCTGGTATTGGCCGACCCCCAGGGATTTAGGCTCGATCTTGACCAGCTCGGCCATCGGATCCTGGAGGCGCCGGGCGATGGAAACCGCTCCGCGCAGCGAC
>JBCCLG010000038.1:0-15858 GCA_039027015.1 Acidobacteriota bacterium
GTCAAGCGCCAAGTCATTCGCGACGGCGAGTTCAAGAATCTTGAGCTGGAGTCCGAGCACGTCACCGAGATCGAGT
The DNA here is from genome assembly GCA_039027015.1 of Acidobacteriota bacterium. GTDB lineage: Bacteria > Acidobacteriota > Thermoanaerobaculia > Multivoradales > J023 > JAUIJL01. Next base: position 77 of record JBCCLG010000038.1, read on the forward strand.
ACAGCCCTGGCCGTGCCAAAGGCACCTATCGACTGATTATGCTGCGCAAGAACATTGTCGTGTCGAAAGGGCAGATAAGGCTGGAGCCAGAGACTCGCTACTTCTTCTACATCACCAATGTGCCTAAGAAGCAGATGAGCGCTACAGGCGTGGTGAGGCAGAGCAGCGCGCGTTGTCATCAGGAGAATCTGATCGAGCAGCTCAAGAACGGCGTCCAAGCCACTCGGATGCCTGTAGCGGAATTCAAGGCGAACTGGGCCTACCTCGTCATCGGCGCCCTCGCATGGAACCTGAAAGCCTGGACGGCTCTTGTCCTGCCTGAGCGATTTGGCGCTTGCTGGCTCATCGACATGAAATTCCGGACGTTTCTTGATGAAGTGATCCTCGTTCCCACTCAGATTCTCCGAAGCGGGCGCCGACTGATCTACCGGGTTCTGAGCATCAATCGATGGACGCCTCTGCTGCTTGACGCAACGCGATACCTCCGCGGCTTGCGACCGGCGTAGCCTGCCGATTCGGAAGTGCGAGACTAGAGGGGCGCAGGGCAGCAGTGCGTCTGTTCGGCGCGAAAACGTGGGATTTCGTGCTCTAACCCGTGGCCCCGACGCTTCGCCTCGCCTTCCTCGCGGTGTCCAAGGCGCTAATCGGGCGTTAGTTTTCCGGAGTTCAATCATTTTCAAAAACGACTGCGGATACCAGGCCTCTAATCGCTAGTTTGAGGACTAGCAGCCCAGGCGCGGGCCGAGCCGCCTCGAGCGCGAGCTTTCCTAGGACCCAGCCCCGGCCGGCGCGCGCCGCAGGATCGCTCCCCTTGCAACACCAAGGGTAGTATCCCCGTATCTCCCGATCGAACCGTCGACGCAGGGAAGACACGATGCCACGACCCACCCCCTCCTCGGACAGCAATTTGATGCGCGGCTCCCTCGAGCTGCTGATCCTGAAATCCCTCTGCTGGGGTTCCCGGCACGGCTACGACGTCTCGGAATGGATCGAGCAGGCCACCGGCACCGCCATTCTGGTGGAGGAGGGCACGCTCTATCCGGCCCTGCACCGCCTGGAGAAACGCGGGTGGATCGAGGCCGAGTGGGGGCTGTCGAAAAATCGCCGCCGGGCCAAGTTCTACCGCCTGACCGGCGCCGGGCGCACGCGCCTTCACGACGACGCCCGCGCCTGGCGGCGCCACGCCGAGGGCATGGCCAAGGCGCTGGCCTGGACTCAGCCGGAGACCGCCCGATGAGCCGACGAGAGTCCGGGCGACCCAGCGGCTGGAGGAGACTCTTTCGCTTTCCCGGGGGGCGCTTCCAGCTGGAGCGCGACCTCGACGACGAGCTGAGCTTTCACCTCGAGCAGCGCACCCGCAAAGGGATCGACGAGGGCCTGGCGCCGGACGAGGCGCGGCGGCGGGCGGAGCAGCGTTTCGGCGACTTGGGCACCGTGCGCGAGCGATGCCAGGAAATAAGCAGGTCCCGGGCCCGGCACGACCGCCTGCGCCGGGCGCGCGACGAGATCACGCACGACCTGGCGAGCGCCGTTCGCACCCTGCGGAGGGCTCCGCTTTTCGCCCTGGGGATCGTCGCCATCCTGGCGGTTGGCATCGCCGCCGCCACCGCTTGCTTTAGCCTGCTGTGGCAGGTCGTGCTGCGACCCTTGCCGATGCCGGAGGCGGGACGCGTGCAGGCGATCGGCCTGGTGAGCGGCGGCGCCTTCGAGCCGCGGGGAGCTGGGCTGCTCTCGCCCGGGGTCTTCATGCGCCTCGGCGAAGGCAGCCCGAGCCTCGAATCGCTGGCCGCCATGACCGAGGTGGGCATCACCCTCACCGGCCGCGGGCTGCCGGAAAGGCTCGAAGGCATGAGGGTCAGCCGCAACTACTTCTCGGTGCTCGGCGTCTCGGCGCTGCGCGGCGCGACCCTCGAGGCGGCCAGCCCCGGGGAGCCGGTGGTGGTGATCTCCCACCGGCTATGGACGCGGCGATTCGAGGCCGATCCGGAGCTGGTGGGACGCGACATCGAGCTCGACGGCGTGGCCCATAGGGTACTCGGAGTCATGCCGCAGAGCCTCGACCTGACCGCTCGCTCCATGCAGCTATGGCTGCCCTTAGACCTGGGCCCTGGTCAGCGGGAAAACCTCGGCACTCTTTACCTCGGAAGCCTCGGACGCTTAGCCCCCGGCGCCTCGCCGGCGCTGCTGCGCGAAGAGCTGCGAGGGCTGCGCGACCGTCACGACCTGCGGGACTTTCGCGGAACTCCCCTCGAACCCCGGGTGATGAGTCTCTCGAAATTCTTCTACGGCGACCTCGAGCCGCGGCTCTGGCTGCTCCTCGCGGTGGCCGGCGCGGTTCTTCTGATCGCCTGCGGCAACGTTGCCAACCTGCTCCTCGCCATGGGCATCAGCCGCCAGCACGAGATGGGGGTGCGCGCCGCCCTCGGCGCCGGACGCGCTCGGCTGACCCGCCAGATCCTGATCGAGAGCGCCGCCCTCGGACTGCTGGGCGCCCTGCTCGGCGCCCTCGCCTCCCACTTCATGGTCACCGCCCTGGCGAGCGCCATCCCCCTCGATCTGCCGCGCCTCGGCGAGGCGCGCACCGACGGCGCGGCGCTGGCCTTCGCGGTCGCCGTCGGCGTTTTCTCGGCGATGATCGCCGGCGCCCTGCCGGCCCGGCGGCTCAGCCAGGAAGACCTGCAAAGCCAGCTGATCGGCGGCGCGCGGTCCGGCGCCAGCCCGGCGAGTCAGCGTCTGCGCGACGTTTTGGTGGCGGCGCAGGTCACGGTGACGACTCTCCTGGTGGTCACCGCCGGGCTGCTCGTTCAGACCCTCCTGCATCTCGAGCGGGTCGACCTGGGCTTCAGGGTCCCCGGCCTGATCACGGCCCAGCTGGCCTTGCCTCGAGCCGACTACCCCGACGCCGCCAACGCCATGGGCACCTATCTCGAGGCGGTGCAGGAGATCTCCCGGCTCCCCTCGGTCGAGGCGGCAACGGTCAGCTCCGGGGCGCCGTTCGCGGGCTTCACCGGCTCGGGCGGCTTCAGGCTCCTCTCCCAGGCCGAGGCCCAGGGCGTTTCCACCGGCATCCGCCTGGTCGGGCCGGGCAGCTTCGAGACCTACGGCATTCCCATGGTGGCGGGGCGCGGCATCACGCCGCAGGATCTCGGCCACACTCAGCTCGTGGCGGTGATCAACCGAACGCTGGCGGAGCGGCTCGGCGCGTCGCCGGGGCTCGAACGCGATCTGCTCGGCAGCGAGCTGCTGTGCGATCTGCGCGACTTCAGAAACGGAGAGGGCGAGCCCCTGCGCTGGCGCGTGGTGGGGATCGCCGAGGACACGTCGAGCGGAAATCTGCGCGACTCACCGCGCCCGACGGTCTACCTGGCGATGACCCAAACGCCGGCGGCGCCCTGGGAGTGGTCGGGGCGGCGCATGCTGCTGGCCGCCCGGGTGAGCGGCGAGCCGATGACGCTCGCTCGGGAGCTGCGCTCGGCGGTGGCGGCCATCGACGCCAGGCTGCCGATTTTTGACGTGCGCTCGATGGCGGATCGCCTGCGGGAGGCGGTGGTGGTCGAGCGGCTGCTCGCCCAGATTCTCACCGTGGTTTCACTCTTCGGCATCGTGCTGGCCATGGGCGGCATTTTCGCCCTGGTGGCCTTCAGGGTCGGCCAGCGCAGTCGGGAGATCGGCGTCAGGCTGGCCATGGGCGCCACGCTCGGGCAGCTGCGCACGCGCTTCGTGGGCCTCGGTATGCGGCCGGTGATCTTCGGTCTCATCGCCGGCAGCGCCGCCGCCCTCGCCGCCGCGCGCCTGCTCGAGGAGATGCTCTTCGGCGTCACGGCCTTCGACTGGCGGACCCTCGCCGGGGTGGCGGCATGCCTGATGGCCGCGGCCTTCGCGGCCTGCTACCTGCCCACCGCCGCGATCGCCCGGGTCGATCCGGTGCGCGCCCTCAAAGATGAGTGACGCGCGCGCTCAGGAATCCAGGACGCGCCGCAGAGTCTCGCGCAGGGTGGTCACCTTGAAGGGCTTGGGCACGAAGGCCGCGAAGCCCTGCTCCATGTAGCGCTCGATCAGGGTGTCGCCCGAGTAGCCGCTGGAGAGGATCACCCGCACTTCGGGGTTGATCCGGCGCAGCTCGGAGAACGTCTCGAGGCCGTCGATTCCAGGCATGGTGAGATCGAGAACCACGGCGGCGACGCCGTGGCTGTGCTTCTCGTAAAGCTGGATGGCCTCGTGACCCGAAGACGCCGCCAGCACCTCAAAACCCGTATTGCGCAGCATCAGGGTCAGGACATCGCGCACGATGTCTTCATCGTCCACCACCAGGATCGTGCCGGTGCTGCGCCAGCGGCGGATCTCCTCGGAGGACGGCGCGGCCAGGTTGTCGGCGCTGTGGTCGAGGGCCGGAAAGAAGACCTCGAAGGCCGTGCCCTCGCCGGGGCTGCTGGTCACCGAGATCGCTCCGCCATGGCCGCGGAGAATGCCCAGGGCAGCGGCTAATCCGAGGCCGCGACCGGCGAATTTGGTGGTGAAAAAAGGGTCGAAGATTTTGCGCTGGGTCTCCTCATCCATGCCGGAGCCGGTGTCCTCGACGCGCAGGAAGACGTAGCTACCCTCGGGCACCGGATCCGCCAGCACCACTTTCTGCAGGTCCCGAGCGCTCAGGAAGCGCTCGCCGGTGGTGACCCTCAGGACGCCCCGCGCTTCGCCGATCGCCTCGGAGCCGTTGCTCAGGAGATTCATCACCAGCTGACGAATTTTGGTGGGATCGCCGATGAAGGCGGAAAGGCGCGAGGCGAGGTCGGTCTCGATCCGAATCTTGGGATCGATCGAGACCTGCAGCAGGTCCAGGGTCTCCCGAGTGACGATCGAAAGATCCAGCTCGCGCTCCTCCATCTGGCCTTTGCCGGCATAGGCGAGCATCTGCTGGCACAGATCAGCGGCGCGCTGGGAGGCTTCGGAGATCGAGCGCAGCCGACGATCGAGATCCGCGGGCAGGTCGTCCTCGTCGAGGCACAGGTCGGCGTTGCCCAGGATCGCGGTCAGGATGTTGTTGAAATCGTGGGCGATTCCGCCCGCCATCAGGCCCAGGCTCTCGAGCTTTTGAGACTGCTCCATGCGCGTCTGCAGCTTGCCGCGCTCAACCTCGAGCACCCGGCGATGCTCGTTTTCCTCGGCCAGCAGGTGATTCATGCGCTCCAGGTCCTCGGCTTGCTCCTCGACCTGGCGCACTCCTTCGGCGAGCTCCCGGGTGCGCTCGCGCACCTCGCTCTCGAGGGTCCTATTGCGCGACTCGAGGCGCAGGGTTCGCAGCCGGGTGACCAGCACCAGCGCGCCGACCGCGCCGAGGAAATAGCAGGCGTAGGCCAAGGGGGTGCGATACCAGGGCGGCAGCACCGCGAAGCGAAAGCTGGCCTGGGGGCCGATGCCGCCCCTGCCGTCCTGGGACTCCACGCGGAAGGTGTAGCGGCCCTCGGTGAGCGCCGAATACTCCTTGAAGTCCTCGCTCGACCAGGAGGTCCAGCCCTCGTCGAAGCCGTCGAGCCGCACGCGGTAGAAGACCTCGCCTTCCTGGTCGTAAACCGGCGCCGCGTACTCGAAGCGCAGCCCGGCCTTGGCGAACTCGAGCTCGGGTCCGGCGGCGCGCTCCGGCCGGGCGGGCCCGGGCGCTCCCCCGGCATCGAGCACCTCGCCGCTCGCCATGTTGACGACGCGGCGGATCAGGGTCGGAACCGCGGGCCTCGACTCATCCTCGTCCTCCGGGCTCAGGCGCTGCAGCCCGTCCACGGTAGGAAGCCAGAAGACCTCCTCGAGCCGCACGTCTTCGATCACCGCGATGGGCGAGTCGAGAACCTGACGGCTGACCGGCTCGAGCCGGTAGCCCTCGGGGCCTTCGCTGGTCAGCCGCAGGCCCGACTCGGTTTGGCCCCAAAGCCTCTCCTTGGAGTCCTCCAGGTAGAAGATGAAAGAAGCGTCTAGGCTGTTCATCTTCTGCAGCAGGGGATCGGCGGCGAAGGCACGCCCTGCGAGGGCCGACTCGAGACCGAGGTAGCGGTCCTGGCGGCCGGCTCCGTTCAGCATCGGCCCCTCCGGGCCCTGCACCAGGGAGGCGTCGAACCCCATGTCGACGAGATGCACCTGCGGCGGTCGGTCGAAACCCTCGGAGAATTGGAGGATCGCCACCTTGTCGATATCGCGGATCTCCGCCAGAAACTCTCCGTCCTCGCCCTCGAGCAGACTCCACACGTCGTTCTGAATGCCCTCCAGCCGGCCTCGCCGAAGCCACCGACCGGCCTCTCGCACCATCATCTCGACGCCGCCGTTACCGCCCATCAGCAGCACGTCGGGATCGAGGGAGCTGCGCGCCAGGCTGAAGGTCGACGTCGCCGAGGTCAGCTGCTCCACGACGTCGAGCGAGACGCCGCTGCGCGACGCCAGCTCCACCTGAAAGACGCCGTCGGTGGTGGCCACCAGCCAGGTACCGTCCACCAGCAGCAGCTCCCACGTTTGAGACTCGATCCCCGAGACGGCCTCGAAGGTGCGGGGCTCTCCGGTCTCCTCCTCGCGGACGCTTCGGTAGAGCCCGAGATTGGTGCCCACCAGAAGCTCGTCAGGCTGCGACACCACGGTGTAGACCGCGCCGGACGGCAGCCCGACCTGCGGGCCGTAAAGGTTGAGACGATCGAAGATCACCCGGTTGACGCCGTTGTCGGTAGTGACCCACAGATTCTTCAGCTGGTCGACGAAGAGGAAACTCACGACATCGTTCGACAGGCCCGACGCCTCGGACAGCACGCTCAGCAGCTCGAGGCTCTCGTCGATTAGCGCGACGCCGCCGCGCCGAGTGCCGATCGCCAGGCGGCCGTCGGGCAGCCGGGCGCCGTGCTGCACCTGATTCTGGCGCAGCCACCGCGAGGCCGTTCCGGAAACCGGCTCGATCCCCTCGGGCCCGAGCCGATAGGCGCCGTGCTGGCGGGTGATCATCAAAAATTCATCGCCGCCGAGATGGAACATGGCGTTGATCTCGGCGTCGGGCGCCAGGATCTCGTTGCCCGCGATCGGAACCAGGGCGCCGTCTTTCGTCAGCTCGACCAGGCCGACCTGCAGCTGAGCCACAAAAATGCGCCCGCCGAGGTCATAGATGCGGTAAAAGATATGGCGGGGATCGCCGGCCGGCCAGGAGTCGATCGCGCCGTCACGGTAGCGAAAGAGGTATTCGCGGGCGGCGAAGAGCACGCCCGCCTCGCGGCTCGCCACAATCGGCCAGATATCGCTGAACATGCCCTGATCTTCGGGCAGGAGAGACTCGAGGCCGGTCCATCCCAAAGCGCCGGTGGCGTCGGCCGAGAAGTAGCCGAGGCTGTTCGGACCGCCCAAAAAAAGACGGCCCTCGGAGCCTCGATCGAGCGCCAGCAGGAATCCCGGGATCTCGGTCGTGCGCCAGCGCTCGCCGTCGAACTCCACCAGCCCGGAAGGCGTTGCGAAGTACATCACTCCGCGGGGCCCCTGCGTCGCCGTGAAGACCGTGCCCGAACCGTCGTAGACCTGACGCGGGTAGGCGCGGATCAGCGGCGTGCCGGTCGAGTCTCCCGAGGGGTGGGCCGGCGACGCGAGGACCAGCGCCGCGGCAAGGCCCAAACTCCAAAATGAAGAGATGTGCATGGACACGGCCGAGCATATCGCGCAGGGCAGCGAGGCTCACGGCGCGGGGCCTGTCAGATTCTTGCGCGGCGCGCGGCTAGCGGCGAGCGGCGAGCGGCGAGCGGCTAGCCCGTGCGGGCCGGCCGCAGCTCCAGGCGGCTCGGCAGGGCGCGGGCCGGGAAATCGAGAAGATTCTCGATCGCCTGCGCCACGTCCTGGGGCTGGAGCTTCCAGGAGCCGCCCCCCGTCAGGCCCGCGAACTCGGTCTCGACGCTGCCGGGCAGGATCACGGTGACCCGCACGCCGGAGCTGCGCAGATCGAGCATGCAGGCCTCGGAGAATCCGATCAGCCCGAATTTGCTGGCGTTGTAGGCGGCGCCGCCGGCAAAGCCGTGACGGCCGGCCAGGGAGGCCACGTTGACGATCAGGCCCTCCCCTCGCTCGCGCATCAGGGGAGCCACGGCCCGCGTGAAGTAGAAGGGGCCGTCGAGGTTGGTGCGCATCAGGCGCCGCCAGTCCTCGCCCGCCATCTCGTCCACCGAAGCGAAATAGCCCACGCCCGCGTTGTTGATCAGGCAGTCGATCCGCCCGGACTGCTCCTGGACCCCGGCGATGAAGGCATCGACCTGCTCCTGATCGCCGACGTCGACCGCGCGGCCCCACACCTGATCTTCTCCGTGTCGCCGGCGCAGCTCGCGCAGAGCCTTGTCCACCTGCTGCGGCGAGCGCGAGCAGAGGTGCACCACGTGGGCGCGGCGCAGCAGAGCCTCGGCGACGGCCAGGCCGATGCCGCGGCTGCCGCCGGTGACCACCGCCACGGGGCGGCTTGAGAAGCCTGAGGGGGCGTCGGACATCGTGGGAGCCTCCTGTTCGATCGGGGATTCGGGCGGCGCGGAGCCGGGCATCGAATCGCGCTCGCCGGTCGAATCCCCAGGGGAACCCGGACGCGATTCCGGAATACTCCCCGACTCTACAGGGTTAGAGTAGCCTGACGCCCCAGCGGCGCTTTCGTCCCGTCCACGATCTATGAAGGCTCGACGCTCCGGGCCCGAGAGGTAGGATCCCACCATGATCACGTATTTGCTTTTCATCGCACCAGGCATTCTGCTGTCGCTCTACGCGCAGGCGAAGGTCAAATCAGCCTTCAACAAATACTCCCGCGTGCGCAGCGCCCAGGGCATCACCGGCGCCCAGGCCGCGGAGGCCATGCTCGCCAACGCCGGCATTCAGGACGTCAAGGTGGTGCCGACTCAGGGGATGCTCTCGGACCACTACAACCCGGTGACCAAGACCCTGGCGCTCTCGGAGGCGGTCTACTCCCAGCCGACCGTGGCCGCCGTCGGCGTCGCCTGCCACGAGGCCGGTCACGCCATCCAGCACGCGAGCAACTACGCACCGCTGTGGATTCGCTCGGCGCTCGTGCCGACGGCGAGCATCGGCTCGTCCTTCGGTATTTGGGGCATGATCATCGGCGGCGCCCTCGGGTCCCAGGGCCTGTTCATGATCGGCGTCATTCTCTTCTCCGCCGTCCTTCTCTTCCAGCTCGTGACCCTGCCCGTGGAGTTCGACGCCTCGGCGCGAGCCAAAAAGCTGGGATTCCAGCAGGGCCTGATCATGCAGAGCGATCGCGAGGGCGTGTCGAAGGTTCTGAACGCCGCGGCGCTCACCTACGTCGCCGCCGCCGTGTCGAGCCTGTTCACGCTCCTCTACTTCCTGCTGGCGTCGCGCGACTGAAAACGAAGCTCTTCGCCGTACGATTCCAGGATCCCGAACGCCCCGAGCCGGCAGCCGCCGGCCGGGGCGTTTCGCGTGGTGGGGCGCCAGCGAGGCGCGCCTGGAGCGAAATCCCCCGACACCCAGGGGACCCGGGGCACGAGTAGAATCCCGCCATGCCCGCCGAGGCCAGCCCGCGCATCGTTCTGGTGCTGCCGACCTTCCCCAAGCTCTCCGAGACCTTCATCGTCCGCCATGCCCTCGGCATGCTCGATCGCGGGTGGGACGTGCGCGTTCTCTGCCGGCGGTTCGACCGCGCGGCCGCCGGTGCGCACCCGGATTTAGCCCGTCGGCCGGACTTTGCGCGCCGCGTTTCTCTCGAGACCGCCACGCGCCCCCGCTGGCGGCTGGCGGCCTCGGCGCCGCGGCTGGCGGCCACCTGGGCGCGGCGTCCCGGGCCGGCCCTCGGCGCCCTGCGTTCCCGGGGCGGCGGCGCGAATCTGGTGACGGACGCCGCTCTCGCCCGCCTGCGCCCGGATCTCGTGCACTTCGAATTCGGGAGCCTGGCGGTGGAGCGGGTGGCGGCTGCGAGGCGGCTGGGGGCCCGCACGGTGGTGAGCTTCCGCGGCTTCGATCTCAACTTCGTGGGCCTCGAGCGAGACGATCCGGCGACCTCGACCTGGCATTACCGTCCGGTGTGGCGTCACGCCGACGCCCTGCACCTTTTAGGCCGCGATCTCTGGCGCCGCGCCCGCGCCCGCGGCTGCCCGGCCGAGCGCGCCCGCGCCCTGATTCCGCCGGCGGTCGACGGCGAGAGATTCCGTGCCGCGCCGCGGCCCGAGAAAGCCGAAGCCGGGCCCCTGCGCCTGGTGAGCGTCGGCCGCCTGGAGTGGAAGAAGGGCCATGACTACAGCCTGCGCGCCCTCGCGGAGCTTCTCCGCCGCGGGATCGACGCGCGCCTCGAAATCGTGGGTGACGGCGCCCTGCGCGGCGCTCTCGCTTTCTCGCGGCACCAGCTGGGTCTCGAAAATCGCGTCGAGCTGAGCGGCCCGCTGCCGCCCGATGAGGTTCGCCGCAGGCTCGAGCGCGCCGATCTCTTCCTGCATTTGGCGGTTTCCGAAGGCTTCTGCAACGCCGTGCTCGAGGCACAGGCCATGGGTCTGCCGGTGGTGACCTCCGACGCCGACGGGCTGAGCGAAAACGTCGCCCACGGCATCACCGGGCTGGTGGTTCCGCGGCGCGACCCTGTGGCGGCGGCCCGAGCCCTCGAGGAGCTGGCGGGCGATCCCGAACGGCGGCGGCGATTCGCCCGGGCCGGCGCCCGGCGCGCCCGCGAGATATTTACCCCCGAAGCCGAAATCGACCGCTTCGACACCCTCTACCGGCGCGTGCTCGAGGCCCGGGGGGAGCGCCTCGAAGGGGACCTTCTGGCGTGAGAATCGCGCTTCTCACCCTCGGCGACGAGGCGCCTTCGCGGTGGAGCGAGGGGCCGTCCGCGAGCTGCGCCGCGCGCCCTGACCGGATCGCCGAGGCCGCCACGAGCCTGCTTGAGGAGGGCGCGCCCTGGATCGCCTGCTGGGACGTCCGCCTGCCCGCCCCCGAGCCGGAGCTCCTGCGACGGCTCGCCCACCGCCCCGAGGACGCCTGGCACGCCGGCCTTCTCCTCGGCCAAAGCGCCCGCCCCGCCCTGATCGACCGCGTTCATCCGACCTGGATGCTCAACCTCGATCCGCCGGCGGACCGCACGGCCTCTTCGTGGCGCCTGTCGCTGCGCGCCTGCCTGGTGAGGGCGGCGGCCTGGGCGCGCCTCGGAGGACCGGACGACGGCTTCCGCAGCCTCGACGCCGCGGCCCTTGAGCTCGGTCATCGCTGGCTGTGGGGCGGAGCCTTGATCCGCCACGAGCCGCGGCTCCTCAGCGGCGGTGCGGGGGCCCCCGGACTCGAGGTGCACGACCTCGAGCTGCCGATGGCCGATCAGCTGCGCTTCCTGCGCCGGCGCTGCGGCCGCTTCTGGACCGCGTGGGCGGCCGGCCGCGAGCTGCTCGGCGGACGCACGGCGCCCCTTCGAAAGCTCGCCGCGGGCGGCGGGGCCCCGAGCGTCGCCTCGCCCCTCCCCGGGCGCCTCGAGCCGCGGGATCGCGCGCCGCGCGGAGAAGATCGCGGGCCGGAGAAGGAGCCGCGGGTCAGCGTCCTGATCCCGACCCTCGACCGCTACCCCTATCTCGAGGTCGTGCTGCGCCAGCTCGCCGGGCAGACCGTGCCGCCTCACCAGGTGATCGTGATCGACCAGACCGCCGCCGAGAGAAGGCGGCGGGGCGACGATCTCTGCCCCGAGGCTCTGCCCTGCACGGTGCTGGAACGCGACCGACCCGGCCAGTCGAGCGCGCGCAACGCGGGCCTCCAGCGGGTGACCGGCGACGTGGTGCTCTTTCTGGACGACGACGTGGAGATCGAGCCCGACCTGATCGCCGGGCACCTCGCCACCCTCAGGCGCTGGGGCGCTGACGCCTCGTGCGGCGTTGCCGAGGAGACCGGGGCCGGGCCGCTGCCACAAGAGTTCCGCCTGCTGCGCACGAGCGACGTCTTTCCGACCTGCAACGCCGCCGTCCGCCGAGAGGCCCTCGAGCGGTCGGGCCTCTTCGACCTGGCCTTCGACCACGGCTCGCGAGCCGACGCGGACTTGGGGACCCGCCTCTATCTCTCGGGCGCGCTGATGGTGCTCGACCCAGAGCTTTCGGTGATCCACCACAAGGCGCCCGCCGGCGGCCTGCGCGAGCATCGGGCGCGGGTGATCACCTACGCCGCCAGCCGCCGCCGGGCGTGGGCGCGTCATCTGCCGAGCGCCACCGAGATCTACCTGGCCAAGCGCTATTTCGCCGCCCGCCAGGCGCGGGAGATGCTGTGGATGCGGGTCGCCGGCACCCTGCGGGCGCGCGGCGGCCTGCGGCGCCAGGCCCTCAAGCTACTCGCCGGCCTGCTGACCCTGCCCGACTCCCTGGCCAGGGTCGCCGCCCGGGCGCGCCGAGCCGAGTCGATGCTGCTCGAGGGATATCCGGTGATCCCGCGGCTCGAGGCGCCCGCCGGCCTGGAGGAGAGCCGAACTCAGGGCGCCGGGGACGGCGACGCCATCAGTCGGGCCGGTTTGGACCCCGGCCGAGGAGCATAGGTGCGCCGCCTGCTGATCGTCTCCCACACCCCTCACTACCCCGGCCCCCGACCGGGTGACGGGGCGGGCGGGGTGCTGGGCTGGGGCGCCACGGTGCGCGAGCTCGACCGTCTCGCGACCCTCTTCGATGAGGTGGTGCATTTAGCGCCGCTCTACGATCTGCCGCCTCCCCCCTCGTCCAGGGCCTACGCGGCCCCCAACCTCCGCCTCAGGCCGCTGCGCCCCGCGGGGGGCGAAAGCCTGGCCGCCAAGCTCGGCATCGTGCGCGGCGCCCCGGCCTTCTACGCCGCCCTCGCCGACGAGGTGCGCCGGGCCGACGCCGTGCACGTGCGCGCCCCGGCCAACCTCGCCCTGCTCACTTTCCTGGCCCGGCCGCTTCTCGGGCGAGACAAGCCCTGGTGGGTGAAGTACGCCGGCAACTGGCGGCCGAGCGAGGGCTCGGGTGCGCGCCAGGAGGCGCGCTCCTACCGCCTCCAGCGCGCCTGGCTGCGCCGGCCGCGGCGACGCCTCGCGGTCACCGTCAACGGCCGCTGGCAGGGCGATGGCCCGCACGTGCGCTCCTTCCTCAACCCGTGCCTCGGCGAGGACGAGCTCGAGAGGGCCCTGGACTCGGGCGAGCGCGAGATCGCCGAGCCCCTCGAGATGCTCTTCGTCGGCCGCCTCGAAGACGCCAAGGGCGCCGGCAGGGCCCTCGAGCTGCTGGCCAGAACCCCGCGCGCCCGCCTCGTTTTGGCCGGCGACGGGCCGCTGCGCCCCGAACTCGAGCGGCGCGCGGCCGAGGGCGGGCTCAACGCCTCATTCCGCGGCTGGCTGCCGCGCGAGCGGCTCGACGCCTGCTACCGCTCGGCCCACCTCCTGCTACTGCCCAGCCTGGCGAGCGAGGGCTGGCCGAAGGTGATCAGCGAGGCTATGGCCTGGGGCGTGGTGCCGGTGACCAGCGACGTCTCCAGCATGCCCCAAATCCTCGCCGAGCTGGGCGTCGGCGGCTGCGGCCCGGCGGAGGATCTCGACGCCCTGGCCGGCGAGATCGAGCGTCTGCGCGCTCCGCGGGTCTTCTCCGACCAAAGCGCCAAAGCCCGCCGCGCGGCCGGGCTCTTTACCTACGAGCGCTATTTGGGCGCCGTGCGCGACCTCTTCTCGGAGCTGCAGGGCGGCGAGGCAGCAGGGCTCTCCTACTGAAGAGAGCTCGGCTTTCACGTAGGATCCGGGTTCGATGACCCCGCCGCCGCCCGCCCCTCCCCATCTCGCCGCCCAGCCCGCCGGCGCTCTCGGCGCGCCGCCCGCCCTGGCCGCGCCCGCCGCCAGCGCACACCATCGGGCCGGCCTGCAGAGCCTGCTGCTGCTGGTCGCCGCGCATTTGGCGTTCGGCGTCGTGGCCGAGGGCTACAGGGTGTTGGCGACCCTGCACGCCCTGGCGACCCTGGCCCTCGGCCTGCGCTTTGCCCTGCGCCGCGAGACCTGCTCCCAGGCGATCTACGTGTGCGCCTACATCGCCACCGCCGACGTGCTGTGGCGCATGAGCAAAGCCCAGGTCTTTTGGGAGTACGGCAAATACTCCATGATTCTGATCCTGCTGGTGATCATGGTGCGGCAGGGCGTGCAGCCCGGCCTGGGGCGCTGGGCGATGCTCTATTTCGCCCTGCTCATCCCCTCGGCGGCGCTCACCCTGGGCTATTTCGGCGTCACCTCGGACCTGCGCCGCGCGCTCTCTTTCAACCTCTCCGGCCCGCTCTCCATCGCCATCGCGGTGATCTTCTTCTCGGGCCTGCGAGGGCGGCTGCCGGATCTTTCCCAGCTGCTGACCTGGATGCTGATGCCGGTGATCAGCATTTTCTCGATCGCCGGCTACTCCACCCTGACCGCCGGCCGCATCGACTTCTCGCTCAACGCCAACTTCACCACCAGCGGCGGTTTCGGGCCCAACCAGGTGTCGGCGGTGCTCGGCCTGGGCGCGCTGGCCGCGCTGATGCTGGCGCTCAACACCACCTCGCCTCCCCTGCGCCTCACCTACCTCGGCATCGCCGCGGTCATCCAGCTGCAGTCGCTGCTCACCTTCTCGCGCGGCGGCACGTTCAACCTGGTGATCGCGGTGGCTTTCCTGGGCCTGCACTTCATCCAGCATCGCCGTGCGCGCTCGATCTTCGTGGCGCTTCTGGGCCTGTTGATAGTGGTCGGCACGGTCTTCGTGCTGCCGAGACTCAACGCCTGGACCAGCGGCATGATGAGCCAGCGCTTCGGCAGCGTCGACACCACCGGACGCCAGTCGCTAGCCGCCGCCGATCTCAAGCTCTTCCAGCAGCACCCGGTGGTCGGCGTCGGCCCCGGGCTCTCGGCCTACAGGCGCATCGACGAGTTCCGCCGGCCGATCGCCGCGCACACCGAGTACACCCGGCTGCTGGCGGAGCACGGAACCTTCGGCGGCGCCGCCATCCTGGTGCTCGGCCTGATCGTTCTGCAGGCCTATCGGCTGGCGCCCACCGCCTTGGCCAAGGGCTGGGTCACCTGCCTGGCCTCGTGGTCGATGGCCGAGATGGCGCACTCGGCCATGCGCGTGGTGGCCATCGGCTTTTTGATCGGCCTCGCCACCCTGCCGTTCCACCGGCACTCGCGGCCGCGGCGCTGAGCTCACCCGACCCTTTGTATGGATAGATAGAGCGAGCCGCGGTGCGCGTCCTCATCCTCTCGACCGAATTCCCTCCCGGCCCCGGGGGCATCGGAGCCCACGCCTTCAACCTGGCCGGTCAGCTCCACGCCCGCGGCGCCAGCGTGCGGGTCCTCTCGCCCCAGGATTACGTGCCCGCCGGCGAGGCCGAGGCCTGGACCTCGCGGCAGCCCTTCGCCGTCGAGCGGCTGCCCCATCTGCCCGGGGCGCCGCTCCAGGGCGCCTGGTGGGCTCTGCGCCTCGCTCGCGCCCTGCGGCGTCACCGCGCCGAGGTGCTGGTGGCCACCGGCCAGCGGGCCGTATGGCTGGCAGCGGCCTGCAGCCGCGGCGAGGGTCTCAGGCTGGTGGCGGTGGGCCACGGCACGGAGTTCGGCGCGCGGCGCGCCTGGCAGCGCCGGCTCAACGCCCGCGCCTTCGGGGCGGCCGATTTGGTGATCTCGGTGAGTCACTTCACCCGCGGCTTCATGCTCGAAAACGGAATCGAGCCGGCGCGCGACGCGGTGATCCCCAACGGCGCCGACGGCGTGTTCTTCAGGCCGCCCATGACCTGGGAGCTCGAAGACTTCATCCGCCGTCACCCCTTCGCCAGCGGCCCCCTCCTGGTGACGGTCGGAA
>JBCCLG010000039.1:0-15697 GCA_039027015.1 Acidobacteriota bacterium
CAAGGCGTCCGGCTCTTTTTGAAAACGCGAGGTGAGTCCTTTCCTGCGGACTCTTGGCAAGCCTACCGCGTTCCTCAGTAGACGAGAGCGTGTTTGGCGGCAGGGCCGCCAAACCGGACCCTTGTGACGCGCGGCGCCAACCGTGCGTCGTTTTTTTGGCCTCACTCTCCAGCGGCGCTATCCCTCAGAGGCCGCCGCGGCCAGGCAAAAAAACGGAGGCTCTCCAAGGAGCCTCCAGTAGCTAGGTGCCGTCGATCTCGCGACGAAGTGACGCGGGCGCCGCCCTCCGCTGGAGGGAGAGCGCGAGACGCCCGCGCCTCTGTTCTCTCAAGGGGCGCGCGGGGCGCGGAGAAATATAGGCCGGGCTGAGAAATGGTAGCCGGGCCGAAAAACCTGGGCTCGGCGGCCCGCGGCTCTTCGACCTTGGGAACGACCTGGGGGAGCGGGAATCAGATTCCCGAAGCCATCAGGCCGGCGACCAGCGAGTTGTAGCGCGCGGGGTCGTGCAGCTCGCTGCCCTCGGCGAGCAGCGCATGACCGTAGAGCAGGTGCGCGTAGTCGTCGAGCAGCGCGTCCTCGGCGTCGGCCTCGAAGCGCGTCTGCAGTTTGCTCAACAGATCGTGCTTGGGGTTGAGCTCCATGATGCGCTTCTGGGCCGGCATGCTGCCCGCCCCCTCCGACTGGCGCAGCAGCCGCTCGAGCTGCGGGCTCATGTCGAACTCGCTGCCCACCAGACAGACCGGAGACGAGGTCAGGCGGGTGGAGAGACGCACCTCTTTGACGTGTTCGTCGAGGCTCTTCTGCAGCCGCTCCATCAGATCGCTGTAGGTTTTCTTCTTCTCCTCCAGCTCCTCCTCGGCCTGCTTCTTCTCTTCCTCCGAGCCCAGCTCGACGGTGCCTTTACCCACCGACTTGAGCGGCTTCTCCTGGAATTCGAAGGTCGAGCTCGCCCACATCTCGTCGACGGGATCCACCAGGTAGAGAACCTCGTAGCCCTTGTCCTTGAAGGCCTCGAGATGCGGCGAGTTTTCGACCACCGCGCGGCTCTCGCCGGTGAGGTAGTAGATCGCGTCCTGGTTCTCCTTCATGCGCCCGACGTACTCCTCGAGGGAGGTCAGCTTCTCGGGGTCGGCGGAGGACGGCAGGCGGAGAAGCGGCAGGAGCCTGTCCTTGTTTTCGGTGTCGCCGCCGCCGGCCAGGCCTTCCTTGAGCACGCGGCCGAAGGGCTCAAAGAATTTGAGGTAGCGCTCCTCGTCGTCGCGCGCCAGCTTGGCGAGGTGATCGAGCACCTTCTTGGTCAGCCACTTGCGCATCTGGGTGAGCAGGCGGTCGTGCTGCACCATCTCCCGGGAGATGTTGAGCGGCAGGTCCGCGCTGTCGACCACGCCGCGCACGAAGCGCAGGTAGGGCGGCAGCAGATTCTCGCAGCGCTCCATGATCAGCACGCGGCGCACGTAGAGGCGCAGTCCCCACTGCTGATCGCGGTAGTAGAGATCGAACGGAGCGTTTTCCGGAATGAAGAGGAGAGCCTTGTACTCGAGGCGGCCCTCGGCGGAGAGGGCCAGGCGCTCTAGGGGCTGGCCCCAGTCGTGGGAGATGTGGCGATAGAAGTCCGCGTACTCCTCGTCGCTGACGTCCGAGGCGGAGCGCAGCCAGATCGGCTCGCGGGAATTGAGGATCTTGTCCTCGATGATCGTCTCGGTCTCGCCCTCGATCTCCTCGCCGTCTTCGTTCTTCTTCGGCTCCTCGCGGCTCTCCTTGGTGATCACCGGATAGGATACGAAGTCGCTGTGCTTCTTGACGATGTCCTGAAGCACATGGAATTCGGTGAAGTCGCGCAGGCCGTTCTCCTCGTCCACGGGCTTTAAGTGCAGCACGATGGTGGTGCCGCGGCCGGCCCGCTCGGCCTCCTCGAGCTGGTAGGAGCCGTCGCCCACGGAGGTCCAGCGCGTGGCGGTCTCCTCGCCCGCCCTGCGGGTGAGAAGCTCGATGCGGTCCGCGACCATGAAGGCGGAGTAGAAGCCGACGCCGAATTGGCCGATGAGCTCGGCGGTGGCCTCGGGATTCGGATTCTCCTTGAGCTTCTGCATCAGCTCGCGGGTGCCGGACTTGGCGATCGTGCCGATGTTGGCGATCACCTCCTCGCGGCTCATGCCGATCCCGTTGTCGGAGATGAAGAGGGTCCGAGCGTCGCCGTCGGCCTCGAGACGCACCTCGAGCTCATCGTCGCCATCGCGGAGGGAGGGCTCGGTCAGCGCCTCGAAGCGCAGGCGGTCGAGGGCGTCCGAGGCGTTGGAGATCAGCTCGCGGAGAAAGATTTCCTTGTTGGAATAGAGCGAGTGAATGACGATGTCGAGCAGCTGGCGGGTTTCCGCCTGGAAGGAAAAGTTTTCTGCCTGGTTGGATTGGGGTTCAGCTTCGGTAGCCGTCGTCATGAGGGCTCCTCCTCGAATGGAGAGGCGGCGCCGGCGCGCCGCCTGATAGTGGGGTCAGTTGGGGGGTGAGAGTCGAATTTTCGGGTGGCTTATGGGCGTAGGTGCGGAGTCTTTGCGGGTGCCCGGCGTGCCCAGGCCCTACAACGCGGGGCGGTGGCCCGGCATTCCAGGGAGGCTCGGGGGAGGCGAGGGAGAGCGGCTCGAGCGGCTGAGGCTACATCTCGGCGAGGCGCCGCAGCTCGCGCTCGGCGATGGTCAGCATCGCGAGGTCGATATTGCGGTCGCCTCCCAGGTCATCGCGAATCGAGTCGAGGCGCGCCACCGCGTCCGGCCGGCTTTCGGCCCAGCTTTGGATGGCCGCCTTGGCGCGCCCGTCAAAGGCGGAGACCTGGCGGGCGATCTCGGTCTGATGGCTCGAGAGATCGTCCACCAGGGCGGTGACGGCGGTTTGGAGATAGATGCTGGTTTTGGGCAGCAGCTCGGCGGCGCGGCGGAAGCGGTCGAAGCCGAGGCGCTCGCCGAGGCTGAAGTAAATGCGTCCGCAGCGCTCCACGGCCTCGCCGGAGTGGTGGGCCGAGCGGGCGACGTCGCAGGCCGAGGGCAGAAACTCCATCACCGCGATGCGGCCGGCGGCCCCGTGGGGCACTCGATTGTCCACCCACTTTTTGTAGCGACGCCGGACCCTCGACCTGGCGTTGGGCGGCAGCAGCTCCTCGAGCTGGGCGGCGACCACCACGATGCCGTCCTGGAAGTTTTCCAGCAGCTCGCCGAGCTGGAAGGGCTGACCACCGTGGCGCAGGAACCAGCGACACACGTCGGCAACGGCGCGATTGATGATCTGCATCATCTGCACCTGCAGGTCGTTGGAGACCTTATTGTCGAGCCGCTCGATGGTGCTCCATAAATCGCGCAGCTCGAAGACGTCGCGCGCCGCGGTGTAGGCGCGGGCGATGTCGGCCACGCGGTGCCCGGTTTCCTCGCGCAGCTTGTTGACGAAGGTGGTGCCGAGGCGGTTGACCATCGAGTTGGTCACGTGGGTGGCGACGATCTCCCGGCGCAGCCGGTGGTTGAGCAGATGGGGCCTGAAGCGCTTCTCCATGGGCTTCGGGAAGTAGCGCAGCAGATCGTCGGTGAGCGAGGGATCGTCGGGCAGATCGGAGTCCAGGAGTCCGTTGTAGACCGAGATTTTCGACAGCGCCAGCAGCACGCTGATCTCCGGGCGCGTCAGGCCGCGCTTTTTCTCCCGGCGCTCGCTGAGCGTGGCGTCGTCGGGCAGCACCTCGAGGCTGCGGTCGAGCCCTTCACGCCGGGCGAGGGCGTTCATCAGCCGGGTGTGCTGGCCGAGCAGCGAGACGCCCTGGGCGATTTCGAGGCTGATCGACTGGGCCTGGAGGTAGTTGTCCTTCAGCACCAGGGCGGAGACCTCGTCGGTCATCTGGATCAGCAGCTGATCCCGCGCCTCCGTGTCGAGCTCGCCAGCGCGCTGCGCCTCGCGCAGGGCGATCTTGATGTTGACCTCGTGGTCGGAGCAGTCGACGCCGCCGGAGTTGTCGATGAAGTCGGTGTTGAGGCGGCCGCCGGCGAGGGCGAACTGCACGCGCCCGCGCTGGGTGGTGCCGAGGTTGGCGCCTTCGCCGATCACCCGGCAGCGCAGCTCCTTGGCGGTCACCCGAATCTCGTCGTTGGAGCGATCGCCGGCCGAGGCGTTGCTCTCGAAGTCGGCCCGCACGTAGGTGCCGATGCCGCCGAACCACAGCAGGTCGACCTTGGCGCGCAGGATGGCGCGCAGGAGGTCGTTGGGCGGCAGGACGTTCGCGGTCAGACCGAGCAGCTCCTTGACCTGGGCGCTCACCGTCAGCCGCTTGGCGTGGCGATCGAAGATGTCGCCGCCCTCGGAAAGCCTGGCGCGGTCGTAGTCGGTCCACGACGAGCGCGGCAGCTCGAAGAGGCGCTGGCGCTCGGCAAAGGCCTCGGGTCCCGGGTTGGGGTCGACGAAGATGTGCAGGTGGTTGAAGGCCGCTACCAGGCGGCCGTGCTCCGAGAGCAGCAGGCCGTTGCCGAAGACGTCGCCCGACATATCGCCCACGCCCACGCAGGTGAAGGGCTCGCTTTGGGTGTCGCGGCCCATCTCGCGGAAGTGGCGCTTGACCGACTCCCAGGCGCCGCGCGCGGTGATGCCCATCTTCTTGTGGTCGTAGCCCCGCGAGCCGCCCGAGGCGAAGGCGTCGCCCAGCCAGAAGTCGTATTCGCCGGCGACCTCGTTGGCCAGATCGGAGAAGGTCGCCGTGCCCTTGTCGGCAGCGACCACGAGGTAGGTGTCGTCCTCATCCCGCCGCACCACGTCGGGGGGCGGCATCACCTCGCCGCTCTTGAGGTTGTCGGTGATGTCGAGCAGGCCTCGAATCATCGCCTGGTAGCAGGCCTTGCCCTCGGCCAGGAAGGCGTCGCGGTCGCTGCCCGCGGGCGGCCGCTTGAGCACGAATCCGCCCTTGGCGCCCACCGGCACAATGACGGCGTTCTTGACCATCTGCGATTTCACCAGGCCCAGAATTTCGGTGCGGAAATCCTCCCGCCGATCCGACCAGCGAATGCCGCCGCGGGCGACTTTGCCGCCGCGCAGGTGCACGGCCTCAAAGCGCGGCGAGTACACGAAGATCTCGTAAGCCGGGCGCGGCTTGGGCAGAGCCATCACCTTCTGCGCGTCGAATTTGATCGACACGTAGTCCTTGGGCAGGCCGTCCTCGCCGGTTTGGTAGAAGTTGGTGCGCAGGGTGCTCTGCACGAGGTTGAGGTAGCGCCTCAGAATGCGGTCCTCGTCGAGGCTGCTGACGTTCTCGAGGCCCTGGTGCAGCTCGCCGAGGAGCAGCTGCTCGCGGTCGATGCCGTCCTGGCGCGCGGGATCGAAGAGCATCTGGAAGAGATCGATCAGCAGCTTCGAGATGCGCGGGTTGGCGCCCAGGGTGAGCTGCATATAGCTCTCGCTGAACGCGATGCCCGTTTGGCGCAGGTATTTGCAGTAGGCGCGCAGCAGCACCACCTGGCGCCAGGACAGGCCCGCGGTGAGCACCAGCCGGTTGAAGCCGTCGTTCTCCACGTGGCCCAAATAGACCTGGCGCAGGGCCTCCTCGAAGGACTCGTGCACGGCCTCGAGGTCGACGTCGGAGAGCGCCACCACCTCGAAATCGCGGATCCACACCGGGTTGAGGGAGGCCTCGGGCCTCACCTCATAGGGGAATTCGCTGGCCACCATCAGGCCCATATTTTCGAGGATCGGCAGAAAATCCGAGAGATCCCGGCTGACCGCCAGCTCGAAAGTGCGCAGGTGGAAGCGGTCGGAGCTGGCGCCCTGGGTGCGGTAGAGGCGGATGCGCAGCTCGCCGCGGGTCAGGACGTCCTCGAGCAGGGGGATATCGCCGAGGGCGCCGAGAAACGTGTTGTGGTCCTGATAGCCGCGGGAGAACGCTTCGCCGTAGCGCTCCCAGAGGTCGTGGCTCAGCTCGCCGTGCTGGTCGCGCAGCGCGGCGTGGAGCCGGTCGGTCCACGACTGGATGGCGCGGTTCATGCGCTCTTCGATGACCTCGACGTCGTGATCCGGCACCGCCCCGGGCTTGGTGTGGATGATGAACTGGAGCTGGGCCAGCGGCCGATCGCCGATGCGGGTAAAAAACGCGCTGACTTTGCCGCCGAAGGACTCCTCCAGGATGCGCTGCAGCTTCTTGCGGGTGCGCGTGGACTGTCGTTCCCGAGGCACGAAGACCATGCACGAGACGAAGCGCTCCTCCTCGTCGAGGCGCACCATCAGCGCCAGGCGCGGCCGCAGCTGCAGGGAGAGGATGCGCATGGAGAAGCGGTAGAGGTCTTTCTCCGAGATCTGAAAGAGCTCGTCGCGGGGGTAGTTCTCCACGATGTGGCGCATCACCTTGGCCTTGTGGGCGTTCGGCAGGAAGCCGGTGCGCTCGACCACGCGGCGCACCTTGTCTTTGACCAGCGGGATGTTGCGCGCCGCGATGCTGTACACCATCGAGGTGAAGAGGCCGAGAAAGCGCAGCTCGCCCGTGACCTCGCCGTCCTCGCCCAGACGCTTGATCGAGATCAGGTCCATGTGCACGTCGCGGTGCACGGTGGAGTGATGATCGCTCTTCGAGATGCGCAGCAGGCGGTCGTCGCGCAGGCGTCGCAGGGTGCCTTCGGTGAGGGCGGTGCGCGCCTTCACCCGGTCGCCCAGGGGCAGCTCGCGCAGCAGCCCGAGGCCGGTGGCCGCCGCGGGCTCCAGATAGCGCCTATCGCCGTCCGCCGCCAGCGTGTATTCGATGTAGCCGAGAAAGGTGAAGTGGTTATCGGCCATCCACTCGAGAAACGCGATCACTTCGTCGAGATTGTCGACCCAGGGCTCCTTGGGCTGCTCGCGCAGGGAGTCCGCCGCGCGCACGCAGGCGTCGTGCATCAGGCGCCAGTCGGCAACCGAGGTCTCGATGTCCGCCAGAACGCGCCGCAGGCCGGTCTCCAGCTCGACCCGGTCGGCCTGGTGGCGCTGCCGATCGACGTGGAAGTGCATCAGAGACTCGTACTGCACGCCGTTTTCGATCTCGGTGCCGAGGGGAAGGATCTCGAGCAGATGGCCGCGCTCGTCCCGCCGAACCGCCACCTGGGGATGCACCGCCAGGTGGATCTGCAGGCCTCGCCTTTTGAGGTGCTCGGTCATCGAGTCGACCAAAAAAGGTCGATCGTCGCCCAGGATTTCGATCACCGTGTGATCTTGCCCCTCGGGGTTCTCGAGGGTCAGGTCGAGGTCCCCCGGCCGCCTTTGCTGAATGGCCTCGAAGAGCGAGAGCGAGACGTCGCCCAGGTACCCGGCGCCGTAGCGTCTCAGGTCGTCGAGGGCGTAGTCCTCGAGACAGCTCTTGAGAAAGGTGTGGGCCTGATCCCACGCGTCGTCGGCCACCTGCGGCCGAACGTGCTCGATGAGCTTTTCGATCTGCTCATCCCTTTTCTTCAGCAAGGCGGGCATCGCTTCGTCTCCTACCTCGAGGGTCGGGAGTTGGGAGGTCGCGGCGGCGGCAGCGCCCATGCAGACTAGCGGATTCCGGATTCGGGCGAAAGAGCTCTATAACGCCCGCCAAGAGCGAGTGTCCGGGCGCTGGCGGAGCGGCGGCTCGAGGCCCGAGTGGTAGCTTAGGAGGATGCCTGAGACAAGAGATTTCGACGTCGTGCTCTTCGGCGCCACGGGCTTTACCGGCGCGCTGACGGCGGAGCGCCTGGCCCGCGCCTCGGCCGAGAGGCCCCTGCGCTGGGCGATCGCCGGGCGCAGCCGCGAGAAACTCGAGAAAGTCGCCGCGGATCTCGAGGGTCTGGGCGCCGAGGGTCGGCCGCCCGAAATTCGGGTGGCTTCGGCGGACGACGCGGGGGCGCTGCGCGCTCTCGCCGCCTCGACCCGGGTGATCGCCACCACCGTCGGCCCCTACGATCGATACGGCGAGCCGCTGGTCGCCGCGGCGGTCGAGGAGAAAACCGACTATGTCGACATCACCGGCGAGCCCCGCTTCGTGGCCCGCATGCTCAGGACCTACGACTCGAGGGCGCGGGACGCCGGCCTGCGCATCGTCAACTGCTGCGGCTTCGACAGCGTGCCTCACGATCTCGGCGCCCTGCTCACGGTGCGTCAGCTGCCGTCCGACGAGGGTTTGCGGGTGGAGGGCGTGGTCCACGGCATCGGCCAGCTTTCGGGCGGCACCTGGCATTCGGCGATTCAGGCCTTCGCCAGCTGGCGGCAGTCCGCGAAGGCGGTGAGCCGAGTGCGCGCCCGGCGCGGTCGGCGGGTGCGCGGCAGCTGGCGCGGCGTGCATTACGAGAAGAAGGTGGGCGCCTGGGCCGCGCCGCTTCAAACCATCGATCCCTGGATCGTGCTGCGCACGGCGGGGGCGCTCGAGGAGTACGGCCCCGACTTCAGGTACGGGCACTTCGTGCGCGTCCGCTCCCTGCCGCGGGTCGCGGCGGGCGCCGCGGCCCTGGGCGGCGTTTTCGCCCTGGCGCAAACCGGGCCGACCCGGCGGCTGCTCTACAGCCTGCGCAAGCCCGGGGAGGGACCCGACGCCGAGCGGCGGGCGCTCTCTCGCTTCGAGGTGGTCTTCCTGGGCCGCAGCGAGGGTGGATCTTTCGTCCGGGTCGAGGTTTCAGGCGGCGATCCCGGCTACGGCGAGACCTCCAAGATGCTCGCCGAGTCGGCGCTGTGCCTGGTGCACGAGCGGCCCAGGCTGCCGGAGCGCTGCGGCGTGGTGACGCCGGCGATGGCGTTTGATGACGTGCTGATCGAGCGCCTGCGAGCCGCCGGCATGCGCTTCGAGGTCATGGGCTGAGCAGCCGCGCCGCTCGGTTCAGGAGCGGTCGCCGCCCGGCGTGAAGATCGGCATGGGAAAAGGGGTGATCTTCCCGGTCTCGCCCTTGGAGTCGCCATCCGGGCCGTCCGCCACGCGGCTGACGCCCTCCTTCTCGACCTCGTCGATCCGCAGGATCGAATGCATCGGAAGGTAGGAACGCTTGACGCCGTCAAATTCCTTTTGCAGCCGCTCTTCGGCCGGGTCGACGACGACTTTGGTGGTCTCGCCGAAGACCAGCTCCTCGACTTCGATGAAGCCCAGAAGGCCCCCCTGGGAAACCTGGCGGGCGAAGATTTCGTAGACCCGCCCTTGGTTGACGTAGGTCACTTTGTAGAGGCGTCGAGGTTCAGGCATTTCGCTCTCGATCATACCACCGGCGGCCGCGGCGAGTCGGCAAAGCGGGGACGGGCGGCGGCCCTGCCAGGGACCCGAGGGCCGCCGCCCCATTTCGGCGTAAAGCCGGGAGATCAGGGCTCAGGACGGGTCGTAGTAGAAGCGCTCTGAGACCACCTGAGAGCCGCGCCAGCGCCTCACCGCCACCTGCTCGAGCTTCTTGCGCGGGCCCCCTTTGAAGGTGATGTCGAGAACCCACTCCGAGAAGGTGACGCCGTCGCCGGCCACCCCGCTCGCCAGGACTTCGGCGCCGTGAAATTCGCCTACCGAGTCCACGAACTGCTGCTCGCGCTCGCGGTTCACCGCTTTGCCTTCGTGCGGCGGATGGCCGGGCTCGATCATCACGACGTCGTCGGCGTAGAAGCGCTCGAAGGCGCCCATGATGTCTCCCGAGAGAACGGTTTGGTTGAGTTCGCGGTCGAGGTCTGCGACGTTCTGATTCACATCGGACATGGTTTTTCCTTTTTCCTTGAGAAAGGCTGGTTTGGGAGGGGTGCCCCTGCGGGGCGGATCCGGCGCCGCGGGGGCGCCGGAGAAAGCGGATTTAGGAGGCGTGCCTCGAGAGGCTTCAGGATGTGCGGTTGGCGATCAGGCGGTCTATCGAGAAGGCGCCGGCGCCCTTGATCAGCACGATCAGCGCCAGGCCGATCATCAGGAGGTGGTACTCGAAGCCCTCGCCCTCCTGGGTGCCGAACCAATTCATGAAGAAGCCGTTTTCGAGGTGGATGAGGGCCGCTCCGGTCATGATCGCGACGAAGCCGAAGGCAGCGGGCCGCGCCAGGGCCCCGAAGATGAGGCCGAGCGCGCCGAGGGATTCGCCGGCGATCACCAGAAGCGCCGCCGCGTACGGCAGCCCGGCGGTTTCGGTGAAAAACTGCATCGTGCCCTCAAAGCCGCTGCCGCCGAAGGCTCCCACCGTTTTTTGAAGGCCGTGGGGGAGCATGACGAGCCCGGCAAAGAGGCGGGCGATGGTGGGTGCAAAGTCGTTGGAGGTGTCGGTGATTTTCTGCAGCATGGCGATCTCCGGTAGGTGTGTGGATGGCGGTTGTGGGGAGAGCTGGGGAAGGTGGTTTTTACGTCATTATTTAATTAGTCAAGTATTGGGGCGAAAAATGAGGGCGCGCGCCTTCAGGGCGGTCTTTAAGAGGGCGCGTGCGCCGGCCGAGCCTGGTGGGCGCGAATCGCGTCGAGAAGGCCGATGAGCGTGCGCAGCTGATCTTCTCCGAGGACTTCGAGCAGCTCGCTGTCCGCGGTCGCGATGACCGGATCCAGGCCGGCCAGCAGCTCGAGGCCCGCGGCGGTGATCCTGCAGTCGACCCGGCGCCGGTCCTCGTCGGCCCGCTCTCGGATCACCCAGCCTTTGGTCACCAGCCGATCGATCAGCCGGGTGATGCCCGGAGTGCGCTCCACCATACGCTCGGCGATCGCCAGGGTCGGCAGCCCGCCTTCGCCGGCGCCGCGAAGAATGCGCAGGACGTTGTACTGCTGCTGGGTGATCCCTGCCGGCGCCAGAAGCTCGGTGATTCGGCGCCTGATGATGTCGGTCGTGCGGACGAGACCGATGATCGCTTCCTGCTGCGAGGAGCGGAAGGGCTTGTTTTGCTGAATCTCGCGCTGCAGGGCGCTCGGCGTGTCCGTCATGGAAATACTATATGCGGTAATATTTGACTAGTCAAGTAAAGGCCTCGTCACGGTGGGCAGCCGCCTTCGGTGCGGCTATACTCTGCCCTTCGGAGCGGCTGTAGCTCAGGTGGATAGAGCGGGAGATTCCTAATCTCTAGGTCGGGGGTTCAAGTCCTCCCAGTCGCACCACTCCCTCCCCCCACCGGGTCTCGGTATGATCCGCCCCGCAGCCTCGCCCGACACCCACCCCCGATTTTTTGTGAAGCCAAGCGACGGAGCGCCCGCCTCGGCAGGCGGCCTTTCTGGAGATCGATCCGATGAGTGAACGCCTGAGTCAGAAGCAGATCAAGCAGGACATCCGCGAAGATGAGGTCCAGTCCTTCCTGATCACCGCCATCGAGAGATTCCAGGAGAGGCCGTCGTTCTACATCGGGATCGTGGTCGCGGTCATGCTCGGCGGAGCCGCCGCCACCGGCCTGGTGGCCTATAACGGGCACCGCCAGGAGGTCGCCAGCTCCAAGCTGAGCGAGGTCATCAAGGTCTACGGCGCGCCGGTGGTGGAAGAGGGCGCCGAGCCCGACGACGCGCAGGCTCCGAGCTTCGCCTCCGAGGACGCCAAGCGTTCGCGTACCGAGTCGGCCCTGGCCGAGGTCTCGGGTGGGGTCGCCGGCGAGATCGCCGAGCTCTACGCGGCGCAGCTGGCCCTCGAATCGGGCGACGCCGCCAAGGCCCGGACGATCTGGGAGAGCTTCCTTGGCGGCAACTCCGACCACGTTCTGGCCATGTCGGTGCAGCTGAACCTGATTCGCCTCGACCGCCAGGAAGAGAAGAACGACGAGCTGGCCCAGCGGCTCCAGCAGGAGGTCGACGGCACCAACAAGACCCTGCCCGAAGACATGCTGCTCTTCGAGCTGGCCAAGACCCGGCAGGCCCTGGGGCAGGATCAGGAGGCGCTCGACCTCTTCCAGCTCATTCTCGACGAGTACCCGACCTCGGCCTACGCCGCGGAGGCCCGTCAGGAAACCACCGCCGCCGGCTGATCGGGCGCCGCCGGGCCTCGAGCTGAGGCTCGGCGGTGGAGATGAAAGCAGGGACCTCCCGAGACCGAGCGTCGCGAGAGGGCGAGAGGCTCAGGAGGAGGTCGAGGCCGGGCTCGCGTCGTCGAGATCGACCTCGATGCCGCGCCATTTGCCCTGGCGGAAGCGCAGGATCGAGAGCACGCCGCGCATCAGGTGCCCCGCGACCACGGCCCCCCAAATGTGGGCCGGCTCGAGGCCCACCGCGGCCTCGAAGAAGGCGCAGAGGCCGACGGGCAGCGCGAGCTGCGAAAAAATCGAGATGTACATCGGGCTGCGCGTGTCGCCGCTGCCCTGGAGCGCCCCGGTATAGGACAGGGCGGCGGTCATGAAGACCCCCGAGAAGGCCAGAAACGAGAGGAACTCGCTGCCCAAGGCGAGCACCACGGGATCCTTCATGTCGAAAATGGCCAGCAGGCGGCGAGGCACGGCGACGAAGAGAAGGCCGATCGGAATCGACAGGCCCAGGCCGACCAGCGTCGCGGTTCGCGGAACGGCCAGCGCTCGCTCGGGCTTGCCCGCGCCGAGGCTTTGGCCGGTGACCGCCGAGGAGGCGGCCATCAGCGAGATCGACGTCCAGGTGATCAGGGAGAAGAGCTGGTTGTAGGCCACGGTGTAGGCGGCCTGCGCCTCCGCCGACTGGGCCAGGGAGCCGACGTAGCGGAGCAGCAGCACGCCGCCCAGGTTCATGGCGATGCCCTGAAAGCCCGTGGGGAGGCCGAATTTGAACAGTCTGCGCACCACCTCGCGGTCGAAGCGCCAGGTGGCCGCGGGCCGCAGGTCGATCACCCAGGAGCCGGAGAAGAACCTGAACAGCGCGTAGCCGGAGACCGTGAAGCCCGAGATCACCGTGCCGAGCGCGGCGCCCGTGGTGCCAAACGCCGGGATCGGGCCCAGGCCGCGGATCAGGATGACGTTGAGGCTGAGGTTCAGCACCGTCAGGGCGATCCCGAGACGCAGGGGCGTTTTGGCGTCGCCCGCCGCCCGCAGCGCGCCGCCGATCATGAAGAAGTACATATTGCCGAGACTGCACATGAAGAGGATGCGCAGGTAGGGCAGGGCTTCGGCCTGCACCGAGGGCGCTGCGTTGGCCAGGTCGAGCAGGAAGGGCGCCGCCAGGTAGCCGATCGGCGCAAAGCCGAGCAGGCCGATAAAGAGCGAGAGCCAAAACGCCTGGTAGACCACGCGGGCGACCTGGTCCGGACGCCCGGCGCCCGTGAAGCGAGCCACCAGGACCCCCATGCCCGAGTAGAGGGAGCTGATGAACACCACGATCACCAGGAAGATCTGCCAGCTGACGCCGATCGCCGCGTTGCCCGTGAAGCCCACGTAGTGCCCGACCATGGCGTGGTCGACCACGCCCTGGAGACCGGCGATGAGGTTTTGCAGGATCGACGGCCAGGCGAGGGTCCAGATCGCCAGGTGGATCGGCCCCTCGACCACGGCGCTGCTGAATTTTTTAGCGGCCGGATCGGCGCTGCGGGAATCCATCGGGGCAGTATCTCAGGATCCGAACGTGAAGAGGAGTCGAGACCGCCCCCTCTCTCGCGGCTTCGTATACTCGGGGGACTCGCGCGGCGCGCGCTGGGCGAGAGACAGACGATTCCTCAACTCGGGCACGGTGAGGTACGTGAGGCTCCATCGCATGAGATCTCGGAACCCGGATGCGCGGCGGATACACCCGGCGCGGCGGTCGCCTGGCGCGTCCGCTTCCCCGAGACGCGCGGCGGCTCTGCTCGCCGGTTGCCTCCTCGCGGGCGCCCTCGCCGCGGGGCCGCCGATCGCCGCGTCCTCGCCGCCCGCCGAGCCCGCCCCGGTCGCCGACTTCCGGCTGGGGGTTGAAGACGGCCTGCCTTCGATCTACCCGACCTGCGCCCTGCGCGATCGCGTGGGTTTTCTGTGGATCTGCACGGATCGAGGCCTGACCCGCTGGGACGGACATCGCGCGCTGGTTTTAGAGCACGATCCCGCCGACGGGCGCTCCCTCTCGAGCGCGCGCGTCCATCGGCTGCTGCAGGACCGCTCGAACCACCTGTGGGTCGGAACCGACAGCGGCCTCGATCGCTTCGATCGGGAGTCCCTCGAGTTTCAGCGTTATCCGATCGACGACGTCGCCAGCGGCGTGGGCCAGCGGCGGGTGACGGCCATGGAGGAGGCGGCGCCCGGACGCTTCTGGGTGGGCACCCTCGGCGGCCTCTATCTCTTCGATTCGAGGGACCGAAGCTACGCCGCCGTCGAGGCCCTGCGCGGGCTGACGGTGCGCTCGCTGGCGCTCGATCGGCGTGGCGCGCTGTGGGCGGCCACCGCCCAGGGCGTGTTCACGGTCGAGAGCCGGCTCGAGGCCCGGCCCGCACTCGAACAGTCCCCGGAGCTCGGCGAAGCCGCCGTGTTGAGTCTCGCCGTGGACTCCGAAGATCGCCTGTGGCTCGGCACCGATCGGGGCGTTTGGCGAGTGGACCTGCCAAGCTCCGGCGAGGCGGTTCACCTTCCTGGGACCCGCGGCGCGGTCACCGATCTGGCCTTCGGCGTCCGCGGCTCGAGTCTCTTCTACGCCGCGAGCCGCCTGGGACTCTTCCGCGCCTCGAGAAGCGGGTCGAGCCCGCCCGCGCGCCTGGGGCCGGCCGAAGGCTGGCTGGCTTTCGACTCGGACTCGGGCATCGCCTGGAGCTCCGGCCAGGGCGCCGTGCTCGGCTTTCAGGCCGAGGCGGCCGCGCGCACCCGCGCGCGGGTGATCTTCACGGGTCTCGAGATCGACGGTCAGCCCGTCTTGCCCGGAGCGGGCGACGGCCTGATCGCCAGAGATATCTCGACCGCGCTGAGCCTCGATCTTCCGGGCGAATTCCGCCGCCTGGCTATCGATCTTTCGACGCTCGATCTGGCCGGGCTCGACGACTCCCGCTTCGTCTATCGCCTGGTGGGCTTCGGCGACCCGTGGCACGCGACCGGCGGGCGCTGGGCCCGGGCGGTTTACGGACCCCTGCCGCCCGGCGAATACACCCTCGAGGTCAAGGCCGCTTCCGGCGTCGGCCCGGAGGGCGAGACCCTGTGGAGCGAAGCGCGGACGCTGGCTCTCAACGTGCGGCAGCTCAAGGGAGGATGGCGGACCTGGGCGGTTCTGGGCGCTCTCGCCGCGGTGATCGCCGGGCTGGTGGTGCGCGCCAGAAGCTCGCGACGAAGGCAGACGAGGGCGCTCGATCTGCGCCTGCGCGAGCTTCAGCAGCAGAAGCTCGAAAGCCTCTCGACCCTGGCGGGCGGCGTCGCCCATGATTTCAACAACCTTCTGGTCGGCATTTTCGGCCATGCCGAGCTGGCCAAGCTGCAGCTCCCCGAAGACTCGCCCGCCACCCAGCATCTCGAGCGCATCGTCGCCTCCGGCAGGCGAGCCGCGGAGCTGGCCAAGCAGATGCTCTTCTACTCCGGGCGCGGCAATTTTCTCATCGAGCCGCTCGACGTTTCGAGCCTGGCCCAGGAGGTGGGCGATTCTCTGCGGTCCAGCCTGCCCGACGGGGTTCAGCTGCTGGTGGAGGCCTCGCCGAGGGTTCCGCCCCTCGAGGGAGACCCGGGGCAGCTGCGCCAGGTGTTGACCCATCTGGTCACCAACGCCGCCGAGTCTTTAGAGGACCGCGAGGGCTTCATCGTCATCGGCACCGGCGTGCGCCTCGTGGACGAAGCCTTCCTGCGCGAGCACGGCCTGGCCGATCGGCTGACCGTCGGCGAGTACGTGACTCTGACGGTGGACGACACGGGTAGAGGAATCGACGAGGAATCCCTCGAGAGGATCTTCGAGCCCTTTTTC
>JBCCLG010000040.1:0-15527 GCA_039027015.1 Acidobacteriota bacterium
ATAACCAGGAAAGGGTGGCCGTCGTGGGTGGTGCCGCCCTCGTACATGCGGGCGATGTTGGGGTGTTCGAAGGTGGCGAGGATTTGGCGCTCCGAAAGAAAGCGCTTTCTCACCTCGGGCACATCGCCGAAGCCGAGTCGGATGACCTTGACGGCGACCTGCCTTTCGAACTCCTCGTCGGCCCTTTCGGCGAGGTAGACGGTTCCCATACCGCCCATGCCGAGCCAGCGCACGACGCGGTAGGCGCCGATCTTTTCGGGATCGCCGACTCCTCCCGCGGCGGGAGACGGACCGTCGGCGCGAGTTTCCCCAGGGGCCTTCGGCTCTTGGGCCTCGAGGTCCTTAAGCAGAGCTTCGACTCGGCTTTGCAGGTCACGGTCGGAGCGTCCGAGCTGCTGGAGGTATTGCTTCCTCAACGCCTCGACGAACTCGAGGCACATCTCGAGCACTTCGGCGATTCTGCGGAGGCGATCGGGATTCATGATCTACCTGTTTTCCGTGGGACTGTCAGAAGTTGGTTGGGCAGAGGCTTCCTTTTCGGCCTCTGTTTTCTTTATGAAAGAGGTTCAACTAGCAGCAATAAGGCGTCGTCGAGTGGGCTTGAGGATCCACCGAGCTTTGCCTGCAAGCGCGGTTAAGTCGCTCTGATCGACGGGTCCGGTGGAAAAAGATCCTCAAGCTCCGTACAGATCGCCGGCGCCGCCGGGCGCGCGCAGAACCGCTCGAGCTTGCGGTCTTTGGCTCCAGATTTCCTGAGGAATTCGAGCTCTCCGGCGATCTCATCGTGCATTCCGAGGTTCAGCTTGAGCATGAGCCGGATCTGTACGGTGTAAATAGAGGTGGTCTCGGACTCGGTCTGTGAGAGGTCGAGGGCTTCGGTCCACAAACTCTGCGCCTTCAGGGGGTCTGACTCCCGATAGAGCGAGCCTCGATGGAGAAGCGCTTCGCTGTGAAATCTCAGAGAGAACCTGCCTCCCTTTTCCTGATCCTGCTGGGCAATCTCCTCAACCCGCGCGAACCAGCGCTCCAGGCTCGTGAGGTCATTCTGTGCGGCATAGATTCGAACCAGGCCCGTCAACGCAGAGAGACTCGCGTTGGGCGTTGCGTCCCGAGTGACTTCCAGGCACCTCTCGAGAGTCTTGAGGGCCTCCTGGAATCGGCCCTGCTGGGCTTGAGAGTGGGCTAGATTGACGAGGGCAAACCTTGAAGACACGCCGGCCTCGGCCTCCGTCAAGATTTTGAGCGCCATCGCGCCGTGCTCTTCCCCCTGGGCGTACTCACCGAGAAGGTTGTGAAATTGAGAAAGGTTGCTGTGCCGCACGGCGACGCTAGAGCTTGAAGGGCCGTAAAGCTTGATCGCTAAATCGAGTGCCCTGGTGTGGTGAGGGCGCGCCTCCTCCAGCAGGCCGCGCATTTGATAGAAAGTCGCAAGACTGCTGAGCGACGACTCAAGCCCCGGATATTCCGCATCGAGCTTCGTGACCGTGACGTGCACGGCCTCTTCCATGAGACGGGTCGCCTTCCCGCTGTCAACGTAGAAATAGGCGATTGCTAGGTTATTGAGCGCCTCGGACTCGCCATTCGGATATCCGAGCTGCCTCGCCTCTTCCAGGGCCTTTTCGTGGTGGCGAACCTTCGTCTCGAAGGGCCTGCACCGCAGCCCCGCGACGTTGAGAGCGTCTACCCTTAACGTGCCCATTTCTGGGTCGCCGCGCGTGATCTCTACGGAGCGTCGGGCCTGCTCGCATGCGTCGGCGTCCCCGGAGACCTCGGCTAAGCTCAGGAGAGCGTCGGCCAGAACTTCGCCGCCCAGAGTCTCAGCCTCCTGCACCGCCTGAGTCAGAAGCTCCCGTGCCGCTGTCACGTCGGTGACGTGGGTGTAGATTTCACCGATCGTGGTGAGAAGCCGCGCCTGGACCGAGGGGTCGCCTGGCGGGGAGGTCGATAGCTTGTCGGCCGCGATATCGAGAAGATCTCTGCCCGAGACCTCTTCGCCGCGCGCGTTCTCCGGCGTTAGCTCCTCGAAGAGCGCAACGAAGAAGTCCGCGATCTCCACGGCACGGGCGGTCTGGCTCCGCGCTGTTGCGTTTGAAGCCTCGAGGTCTATGGCCTGGGCGCGAAGGCTGTCGGCCTGGGCGCGGATTTGCTGGTTCTGCCTTAGGGTGACGCTGAGGAAGGCCAGGGTCAGCGCCAAGGCCGAGGCGGCGAAGAAGACTGGCAGGCGGTTGCGTCGAACGAATCTCGAGACCCTGTACCAGGTGCCGGCGTCTCGCGCCGCGACCGGCAGTCCCTCGAGATGGCGCGAGAGGTCCTCCGCCAGCTGTTCGGCGGAGCCGTAGCGCCGCTCGGGCTCGGGCCGGATCGCCATCAGCACGATGTTGTCGAGGTCTCCCGCGAGCTGACGCCGGTGGCTGGAAGAGTCGGTGGACCACAGGCTGCTCTCGGTCCCGGTACGCTCGCTTTCGCCGTCTGAATCACTGGGCCTGTTTCCCTCGGCCCCGATCACTAGACTCGGGCGTGTGGGTGAGACCACCGCCGCCTGCTCGGCCAGGGCCTCGCGCGATTTCTTGGCGCGGTCAAAGGGCAGGCGGCCGGTCAGCAGCTTATAGAGCAGAACCCCCAGGGCGTAGACGTCCGAGGAGGTGGTGACGCGCTCGCCTCGGATCTGCTCGGGACTGGCGTAATTGGGGGTGAGCGGCCCGCCGCCGGTTTCCGTGAAGTCGACGGTGAGGGGAAACTCGTCGGGGTCTAGAAGCTTGGCGATGCCAAAGTCGAGCAGCTTAGGCGTGCCGTCTTCGGTGACCAGAACGTTCGAGGGCTTGAGGTCGCGGTGCACCACCAGGTTGCGGTGGGCGTATTCGACCGCCGAGCAGACCTGGCGGAAGAGCTTCAGCCGCTCGCGGATCGGCAGTCGGTGCTCGTCGCAGTAGCGGTCGATGGGCAGCCCCTCAACATATTCCATAACCAGGAAAGGGTGGCCGTCGTGGGTGGTGCCGCCCTCGTACATGCGGGCGATGTTGGGATGCTCGAAGGTGGCGAGGATCTGGCGCTCCGAAAGAAAGCGCTTCCTCACTTCGGGCACATCGCCGAAGCCGAGGCGAATGACCTTGACGGCGACCTGCCTCTCGAACTCCTCGTCGGCCCTTTCGGCGAGGTATACGGTCCCCATGCCGCCCATGCCGAGCCAGCGCACGACGCGGTAGGCGCCGATCTTTTCGGGATCGCTGACTCCTCCCGCGACGGGAGGCGGAGCGTCGGCGCGAGTCGCCCCAGGGGCCTTCGGCTCTCGGGCCTCGAGGTCCTGAAGAAGGGCCTCGACCCGGCTTTGCAGGTCACGGTCGGAGCGTCCGAGCTGCTGGAGATATTGCTTTCTCAAGGCCGGGTCGAACTCGAGGCACATCTCGAGCACTTCGGCGATTCTGCGGAGGCGATCGGGATTCATGATCTACCTCTTCCCGTTGGACTGTAAGAAGATGATTGAGGCACGACCGTCTCTCAGGCGCCGCCTCTTTCAGGATGAAAGTATAACCCTCCCGATTATCATTATTCAGGTCAGGGAGTACCGAGTTTTGACCTGAATGCGGGCTCACGGCCTGAGGCCGGGATCGAGCGGCGCGAGGCCCCGCAGCTCGAGCAGAGAAATGAAACTTTTCAGATGAACTCAAGGCCCTACGGTATGCCGTAGCGCTTGCGCTTTTCCCATAGAGCCTTGCGGCTGATTCCGAGAAGCTCGGCCGCTCGCCCCTGATGACCGCGCGTGAAGGCGAGGGTGCGCAGGATGTGCTCCCGCTCCATCTCGGCGAGGGGCTGCGGTCTGCTGTCGGCATCGCGGGGCGGATCGGGATCCAGAACCTCGCCGCCGCTCGCCACGACCATGGCGCGCTCGAGCACGTTGCGCAGCTGCCTGAGATTGCCCGGCCAGCCGTAGTCGCGGATCCAGGCGGCGGCGCTCGGGGTCAGGCTCGGCACCTCGCGCCCCAGGCGGTCCGCCAGATCCCCGAGAAGGTGGCGGGTGATCGAGGGCAGATCGTCGGGCCTGTGGCGCAGGGGCGGAACCACGAACGCCATAACCTCGAGCCGATAGTAGAGGTCGGCCCGGAAGGCGCCGCGCTCGACGCGCTCCTCGAGATCGGGGGTGCCGGTAGCCACGAAGCGCACGTTGGCGCTCCGTTCAAGACCCCCTAAGGGCGTGTAGCGATGCTCGGCGAGCAGGCGCAGGAGCTTGGGCTGGGCGGATAGGGGCATCTCCTCGACGTGGTCGAGCAGCAGAGTGCCTCCCTCGGCGCGCGCCACTCGGCCCTCGGTGCTCGTTTCGGCGCCGGTGAAGGCGCCGGCACGATAGCCGAACAGGTCGCTCTCGAAGAGCGTCGCCGGCACCACCCCGGGATCCATTTCCACCAGCTCGCCGTCGCGCCTGCGGCTCGCCCGATGCACCGCGCGGGCGAGGGAGCTGCGGCCGGTGCCCGACTCCCCGAGAATGAGAATGGGCACGTCGGCCCGGGCTGCTCTTTCGAGGCCGCGCAGGGGCTGGGCTAGGGCTGGGGAGGCGTCGATCAGCGCGCTCAGAGACGAGCCGACGACCACCCCGGGCTCAGCTCGCGGTCGCTTCGGCCACGGTCGCCTGGCCGAGGTAGCGCTGGGTGACGTCGGGAGCGTCGGACCACAGGCGCTCGAGATCGTAGAAGCTGCGCGCTTCCCGATGGAAGACGTGAATCACCATGTCGCCGCCATAGTCGAGCAGGACCCAGCGCCCGTGAAGGTAGCCCTCCACGTGCAGCGGCTTGATTTTAGCCTGGATCAGCAGCCCCTGGATGCTGTCGGCGATGGCCTTGACCTGGCGCTCGTTGGTTCCCGAGCAGATCAGGAAGTGATCGGTGAAGTCGCTGACCTCCGCGAGCTCGAGGACCTTCAGAAACTCGGCCTTTTTCTCGAGCGCGGCCTCGACGGTCAGCTGCACCTGCTCACTCGAGCTGAGCTCGGCCGGAGCGCGGGTGTCGCGGCGGGTTTCGAGGCGTTCCAGAATCTCGCGAGCCTTGGGAGAGAGAATCGATGTCACTGATCGGGTCCGTGCTGTTTCAGAGGTGCGCGAGCGACGGGAAATCCGTCGGTCAGGCGCGGCGATAGAGGCCGTATTTCTTCAAATAGTCTAGCACCGAGGGCGCCAGCCAGGCTTCGGGCACCGGCTCGCCGGAGCGCACACAGCGGCGGATTTCGGTGGACGAAGCCTCGACGGGCACGTTCGAGACCACGTGCACTCGGCCGGCGCGCGCCGCCTGCCGCTGGGGCCCCGGGAGCTCGTCCGCCGCGAGCCGCCAGCCCGGGCGGGAGAGCACGATCAGCTCGAGTCTCGCGGCGATCGCCTCTCCCTGGTGCCAGGTGTCGAGCTGACAGAAGGAGTCGGCGCCGAGGATCAGCAGCAGGGAATCGTCCGGATATCGCGACTCGAAGAGGTCGAGGGTGTCGATGGTGTAAGCCGGGCGGCGCATCATCTCGGCGTCCGAGACCTGCAGGTGCGGATGCTCGAGGAGCGCCAGCTCGGCCATGGCGTACCGCCGGTTGGCGGGGGCCTTTTGCCGGTCGGTCTTGTGGGGCGGGCTGGCGGTCGGCAGGTAGATCACGCGGTCGAGGCGGTGAGCGGCCGCGGCCTCGAGCACCGGAGCGACGTGACCCCGATGGATGGGATCGAAGCTGCCGCCGTAGAGGCCGATTCTCATTCCGCCGAGTCGGCCTCCTCCGCGGCCTTGGAGGCGTCGAGAAGACCTCGGATGGCGTGGATCACCGGATCGAGCCCCGTGCGCGCCACCGCGCTGATCTCCAAATAGCCGATGCCGCGCTCGGCCGCCGCGCGCCGCAGCGCCTCTCGCCTCGGCTCCTCCACGGAGTCCACTTTGGAGCCGACCAGCAGGCGAGGCCGGGCGAGCAGGGTGGAGTCGAAGGCCTCGAGCTCCGACTCGATCTGCCGCAGCTCGGCCACGGCGTCGGGGGTCTCGAGGTCCGAGCCCTTGGTGTCGAGGCCGGCGAGGCCGCCCGAGAGGTCGACGAGGCGCACGAGGACCCTGCAGCGCTCGACGTGGCGCAGGAATTGGTGGCCCAGGCCCGCGCCCTCGGCGGCGCCGGCGATCAGCCCCGGCAGATCGGCGATCACGAAGGGATCCTCGAGCACCCCGCCGCCGACCACCCCGAGCTGCGGCACCACGGTGGTGAAGGGATAGTCGGCGATTTTCGGGCGGGCCGCCGAGAGCACGCTGATCAAGGTGGACTTGCCGGCGTTGGGCAGGCCGACCAGGCCGACGTCGGCGAGCAGCTTCAGCTCCAGCTTGATCCAGAGCTGCTCGCCCTCGCGGCCGTCTTCGGCGTAGCGCGGCGCGCGCCGGGTCGGCGTGGCGAATCGGGCGTTGCCGCGGCCGCCCTGGCCGCCGCGGGCCACCTGCAGCCGGTCGCCGTCCTCGAGAATCTCGCCGATCCACTCGCCGTCCTCGCTGAGGCGGGCGACCGTGCCGAGGGGCACTCTGACCTCGAGGTCCGAGCCCGAGCGCCCCGTGCAGTTCGAGCCTTCGCCGTGGCGACCGCGCTCGGCCTTCAGGCGCTGCTTATAGCGCAGGTGGTAGAGGGTATCGAGGCTCGAGTCGCCGACCAGGTAGACCGAGCCTCCGTGGCCGCCGTCGCCGCCCGCGGGACCGCCGCGCGCCACGAATTTCTCCCGGCGAAAGGCGATGCAGCCGTTGCCGCCGTCGCCCGCGACGGTCTCGATCAGGGCCTCGTCGATAAAAGGCATGGAGGTTCGGTGCAAGCAGCAGAGCCCCCACAGAAGTCTGTGAGGGCTCGCGGGCCTGTCAGGGGAAAAGCGCCGCTCGGTGGCCGCGCTTTCGCCTGAGGGCTTTTTATTCGGCGGGGATGATGTGAACGAACTTACCGAGGCGGCCGCGGTTCTGGAACTGCACGGTGCCGGCGGTCATCGCGAAGAGGGTGTCGTCCTTGCCGCGACCGACGTTGCGGCCCGGCTTGAAGCGCGTTCCGCGCTGGCGGACGATGATGGTGCCGCCGGTCACTTCCTGGCCGCCGTAGCGCTTGATGCCGAGAAATTGCGGATTGGAATCGCGGCCGTTGCGGCTGGATCCTTGGCCCTTTTTATGTGCCATGGCTGGGTCTCCGTCTCGAGGGTGGGTGCGGTGCTGGTGGAGGTGAGAGCGCGGCGGGCGCGATCAAGCCTCGATCGAGTTGATGCGAATGCGGTGCAGGTTCTGGCGATGGCCGGTCTTGCGGCGGTACTGCTTGCGGCGCTTGAACTTGAAGACCAGAATTTTGGGGCCGCGCACTTCGCTGAGCAGAGTGGCGTGGACCGTGGCGCCCTCGACCACCGGTGCGCCGACCTTCACATCGTCGTCGCCGCCGACCAGAAGGACTCGGTCGAAGGTCACGGTGGGCTCGTCGGGGCTGGCGGCGGGAAGGCGTTCGACGTCGATCACGTCGCCTGCCTGCACCCGGTACTGTTTGCCGCCGGTTTCGATCACTGCATACATGGTGGGATGTCTCCGAATCTTGTTCGCGGCCGCGGGTGCACGACTGGGTGACCTGGCGCGGCGTGCGGAGTCGCTGGGCTTGAGGAGGGGAGGGGCGGGCCGCTGATGCGCGTTCGCCGGGAGGCGGCGTTTTCTGGGCGCGGGACGGCCGCGGGATTGCGGAAGATACCAAGAAGGGCAGAGCAGCGTCAACGACCCGATACAATCGGAAGCCTCACCTCCCGGAGCGCGCCATGCAAGAGCCCGAGTACCTGATCTGCATCAACTGCGAGACCCCCTGCTACACCTTTGAGTGGAGGGTGAAGCTGGTCGAGGCGATGTGCCTGGCCTGCGGCAACGAGGACCTGGACGAGTTCGTGACCGAGGAAGATTTCGAGGCGATCACCTCGAGCGACCGCTGAGCCGGCGCGGCGACCCTCAGCTCGATGGCACCCTGAAGGTGGTGGTGTCTCCGGAGCCCGGGAAGACGACGCGGAGAGTCGTGCCTTCGCCGGGCTCGCTCTCCACTTCCAGCCGCGCCTCATGGGCTTCGGCGATGCGCTGCACGATGGCCAGGCCGAGTCCGGTGCCGCCCTTGCGGTTGGAATAGAAGAGGTCGAACATCTTGATACGCACGTGTTCGGGCACGCCTTCGCCGTTGTCGATCACCTCGAGAATGGGCCTGCTGCCCTCGATTCGCGCGCGCAGAATAAGCAGCGGCTCGCGCGGTGTTTTTTCCATGGCGGCGAGGGCGTTGTGGATCAGGTTGAGCAGCAGCTGATTGATCTGCGCCGGGTCGACGTCGACCTCCGCGCCCGCCGAGGTGTCCTCGACCTCGACCCGAACCGAACGCTCCCGCAGCTCGCCGTCTAGAACGGCGCGGGCGCGGCTGATCATCTCCTCGAGGGTGATCGGGCGGACCTCCATGGGAGACGGCTTGGCGTAGGCGAGAAAGCCGGTGGCCAGGTCTTCGAGGCGGCTGAGCTCGGAGCGGGTGATCGAGAGCAGGCGCCGCTGGGAGGTGGAGCCTCCGCGCTCGCGCGCCTCTTCCTCGAGCATCTGCATATTGAGGCTCAGGGAGTTGAGCGGCGAGCGGATCTCGTGGGCGAGGCCCGAGGCCAGGGTGCCAACGTAGGCCATGCGCTCGCTGCGCTCCGCCTGCTCCTCGAGCTGGCTGGCCTGCTTCTGCAGCCTGACGAACGCGATCAGGCCGACCACCAGGAGGGCGATCGAGAAGCCTCCGACTAAGGAGACGCGGCGGATCAAGTCGCTGCGCAGCTCGCTGATGCGCTGCTGGAGGGCGGCCTCGTCGATGCCGATCACCAGCGTGCCGAGGCCCTCCTCCTCGCCGATCGGGATCTGCACCAGGCGCACCTCGGGCTCCTCGTCGAAGGAGATGCGCGGGCTGGTGGAGTCCTCGAGAGGCAGGGCGTCCTGGTCTTCCTGGCGGAAGACCACCGTGCCTTCGCGGTCGTGAATCTCGACCCGGCGCACCAGGTTGCGCTCGGTGAGCACCGAGTCGATGTAGGTCTTGGTTTCCTCCGCCACGCTGACCAGCACAAAGAGGTCCTCGGAGCCTTTATCCGCGGCCTGCTTCTCGAGGTCGGTGGCGATCGGCCGGGCGTCCTCCTGAGTCTCGAAGAGGGCGTCGTCCAGCTCCCTTTTGGAGAACGAGTGCACGATCAGCCAGAAGAAGAGCGCGATGTCGAAGAGAATAAAAAGACCGAAGCCGACCGCGGTCGCCAGGGAGTTCCGGCGCATGAAGAGCCGGCGGCTGCGAGAGGGCCTGGCCATGGCGGGAGAATAGCACCGGTCCGGCACAGCGCAGGGACGCCGGGCCGGCGATTTCTGCATCGTTGACCCCCTGGGGGCGACGCGATAGCTTGCGCCTATGAGCCAATCCACAGGACCCTTCTCGACGCCGCTCGCGCTGCGCGGGCTCGCGTTCGGATCCCCGCGTTCGCCCCGCGTGCTGCTCGCTGCGGTGACCGCTCTCGCCCTGCTGCTGATCTCGTGCGGAGAAGCCGCCCCAAACGCCCCGGACCTCCGCTCGGTGACCGTCGCCCACGGCGTCGATATGGAGGGCGTCAACGAGCTGCTGAGCTCGGCGACCTCCTTCAATACGGTCATGACCCACTTCGCCCTCTTCCTCGGGCTGGCGGAGGAGCAGGCGGACTATCAGGACGGCCCGCCCACCTTCGCGCCCCAGCTGGCCAAATCCTGGGAGCTCTCGGAGGACGGCCTCGCGGTGACTTTTTTCCTGCGCGACGACGTGCTGTGGAGCGACGGCGTGCCGATCACCGCCGAGGATATTCGCTTTACCTGGCAGGCCCAGGTGAGCGAGGAGGTGGGCTGGATCTACGCGGAGTTCAAGAAGCGCATCCGCGACGTCGAGGTGATCGATCCCGCGACGGTGCGCTTCCACTTCTACGAGCCCTCCAAAACCCAGCTTTTCGACGCCGTTCAGGGCGTCATCCTGCCGAAACACGCGTGGGGTGAGCTGCCGTTTGCGGAGTGGCGCGGCAACGGCCAGTGGTTTTTGGACAACCTGGTGGTCAGCGGACCGTTTCAGCTCGAGTCCTGGCAGCCCGGTCAGCGAATCGTGCTGAGGAGAAACGAGAGGTATTACGAGCCCGGATTGCCCAAGCTCGACCGCCTGGTTTTCGAGATCGTGCCGGACGTCTCGAACCAGCTCAACCTCCTGCGCGCCGGACAGGCGGACTTCTTGGAGCTCGTGCCGTACGCCGAGGCGGAGTCTCTGCAGCAGCGGCCGGATCTCTACCTGACCTCTTTTATCCCTAGAAACTATTATTTCGTCAGCTGGAATCTGGCAAGAAAACCGTTCGATGTCACCGAGGTGCGCCGGGCTCTGACCCTCGGCATCGATCGGCAGGCGATCATCGACAGCCAGTTCTACGGGCGCGGCACCCTGAGCTTCGGTCCCCTGGCCTCGGACGTGTGGGCCCATCACGACGGCCTCGAGCCCTGGCCCTACCAGCCCGAAGAGGCGCGGCGGCTTCTGGCCGAGGCGGGCTTTGCCGACGCCGACGGCGACGGCGTTCTCGAGAAGGACGGCGAGCCCTTCCGCATCGAGCTGCTGACCAACAGCGATAACGCCCTGCGCCAGGACATCCTGGTGATGATCCAGGACCAGCTGAAGCGCATCGGCGTCGAGGTGGTGGCTCGCACCATGGAGTTCAACTCCATGATTCCGGTTTTGAACGCCGGCGAGTTCGACGGAGCGATCATGGGCCTGTCGATCGGCACCGATCTCGACCTCTCGTTCAACTTCGCCACCGGCGGCGGCCTCAACTGGGGCGGATTTTCCGATCCCCAAACAGATGCGCTGATCGAGGAGATCAACGCCGGCGGAGGCGCCCTCGAGACCCTGCCCCAGCTCCGCGCCCTCCAGGAGCGGCTGCACGAGATGCAGCCGGTGACCTTTCTTTACGAGGGCGAGCGCCTCTCGGGGGTC
The DNA here is from genome assembly GCA_039027015.1 of Acidobacteriota bacterium. Classification (GTDB taxonomy): domain Bacteria; phylum Acidobacteriota; class Thermoanaerobaculia; order Multivoradales; family J023; genus JAUIJL01. The sequence goes on from JBCCLG010000040.1 coordinate 10,975, forward strand.
CAGCGGCGCCTGCAGGACGTCGACCCCAACTCGATTTCCGCCTTCGCCAACCTGCGCCACTGGCGCCTCCAGGACGCCGCCGAGGCCCCCTGAGCTTGCTGATCTTTCTCGCGCGCCGCCTGGCCTCCGCGGCGCTGATGCTCTTTCTGGTCTTCACCTTCACGTTCTTCCTGGTGCATTTGGCGCCCGGAGAACCCGCCTTGCTCTACTCCGATCCGCGGATCAGCGAGGCGGCCAGGGACGCCATGCGCGAGATCTACGGCTGGGACCGCCCGCTTCTCGAGCAATACGCGCGCTGGCTCGGCGCGACCCTCAGCGGTGACTGGGGGATTTCGGTCAGCCACAGCCGCCCGGTTCTCGAGGTGATCCTCGGCCGGATGGGGCCCACCGCCCTTCTGGTGCTGACGGCGGTGGCGGTGGAGCACGCCGTGGGTATCGCCCTCGGCGTTCTCGCCGCCCGCCGGGCCGGCGGCGTGTTCGACCGCATGGCCAGCTCTCTGGCGCTGACGGTGCACTCCCTGCCGTCCTTCGTGCTCGCCCTGGTGGCCATCGAGTGGCTGGCGGTCAAGCTGCCGATCTTCCCGGCGCAGCACATGACCTCCCTCGATTTTGCCAGCCTGCCGCTGTGGGCCCAGGCGCTCGATTTGGCCCACCACCTCGCCCTGCCGGCTCTGGTGCTGGGCCTGGCGCGCTGCGGGGCGGTGGTGCGCTTCGTGCGCAACGGCATGCTCGAGGTTTTAGGGCAGGACTACGTGCGTACGGCGCGCGCCAAGGGCCTCTCGGAGGCCCGGGTGCTGTGCCTGCACGCCCTGCCCAACGTTTGTGGCCCGCTGATCCAGCGGCTGGGGCTCTCCCTGCCGGCCCTGCTCTCGGGCGTTCTGGTGCTCGAGATTCTCTTCTCGTGGCCGGGTCTCGGCACCGCGGTCTACCAGGCGATCCTGCAGCGCGATTACCCGGTCATGCTGGCGTCCACGGCGCTCACGGGCTTCATGGTGGTCGCGGGCACGCTCGTGGCGGACGCGGCGCACGGCTGGCTCGATCCCCGGGTGCGGGAGAGCGTCGGGTCGTGACCGGACGCCGCGCCGGCCGCCCGCCGTGGAGCGCCGCCGTGCTGGTGCTCTTGGTGGGCGCCTGCCTGGCGGCCCCGCTGCTGGCTCCCCACGATCCGAGCGCGCAGCCGGATTCCGTGTCCGGCAGGCTGCGGCCGCCCGGCACCGAGCTCCACGTCATCGAGCTGGCGCGAGGCGACCGCCTGCTGGCCGATCGCGTGGAGCGCACCGCCGACGGCCTGAGGTTCGAGCGCGCCGGACGCTGGCAGGAGCTGGCGGCGGATCAGGTGCTCAACCTGACCGAAGGCGGCGTGGCGGACCGGCACGTTTACTGGCTCGGCAGCGACGGCTTCAGCCGCGACGTGCTGTCGCGCTGGCTCTACGGCGGCCGCCTGTCGATGGCCATCGGGCTGCTCGCGATGTTGATCAGCGCCTTTTTGGGGGTGAGCCTGGGAGCCTTGGCCGCGCTCGGCGGGCGCTGGGTCGACGCCGCGCTGATGCGCGGGGTCGAGGCCCTTCAGACGATGCCGTTCTTCATGCTCTTGATTGCCCTGCGGGCGCTCCTGCCGACGGGCGCCGGCACTCTGATCTTGATCCTCGGCCTGTCGGGCTGGCCGACCCTGGCGCGCATCACGCGCTCCGAGGTTCTGGCGATGCGGGATCGAGACTTCGTGAACGCCGCCCGCGGCCTGGGCTATTCCGAGACTCGGGTTTTCCTGCGCCACGTGCTGCCCAACGTGCTGACGCCGCTTCTGGTGTACGCCACGCTGATCGTGGGTTACCTGATCTCCGTCGAGGCGGCGCTGTCCTTCCTAGGGCTCGGTGTGCCGGTGCCGCAGGCGAGCTGGGGCACGATGATCGAGGAGGGTCGCCAGCACCTCTCCCGCGCCTGGTGGCTCTTTGCCCTGCCGGCTTCCGGGCTGGTCCTCTCGCTGGTCTCCCTGCATCACCTGGCCGATCGTCTGCGCGATCGCCTGGACCCGCGCCACGAGGCCGGATCCCTCTAATTAAGCCAGCCCTCCCATCGGGCGAGTCAGCGCCGCAGCCGCGGCGTGCGGGTGGCGGCGAGGGTCACGGGCACCAGGAAGAAGACGCAGTAGACCACCAGAGCGTAGAGCGGCACGAAGGGCGCCGCCCCGCGCATGTGCAGGGGCGCCAGGGAGCGCAGCAGCAGCACGATGCTCGCCGGCCCCACGAGGTAGACCAGCAGGGGGTTGGCCCAGCGGCGCAGGCTGGGCGAGCTGCGGCGCAGCTGGAATACGTTTCCAGACGTCCAGCCGAGCACCGCGGCGACGCTGTAAAGGCGGTAGAGATCGAGTCCGAGGAGTCCGGCGGCGGGGATCAGGCCGGCGAAGCTGAGAAAGACGAGGATCCAGAGAACGGAGAAGAACGCTAGCAGGCGGACCTCGAGCATCGGCCGCCGTCAGTCGTCGGTCTGGGCCAGGTCCGAGTAAGCCTCGGCGTCCATCAGGTCGCCCAGGCCCTCGTCTTCGGCGTCGAAGCTCAATTTACAGATCCAGCCGCCCTCGTGGGGATCGTCGTTCAGCATCTCCGGGCTGTCCTCGAGGGCCTCGTTGACCTCCACGATCTCGCCGGCGATCGGAGCGTAGAACTCGGCTACGGCCTTGACCGACTCGATGCTGCCGATCTCGTCACCTGCGTCGAAGCTGCTGCCGACCTCGGGTAGATCCACGAAAACCACCTCGCCCAGCTCGCTTTGGGCGAAGCTGGTGATGCCGAGGATGTAGACGTCCCCCTCGATCTTCAGCCATTCATGCTCTTTGGTGTATCGGTAGTCGCTCGGATACATGTCGCCTCGATCCTCTTGATTTCGGGTCCTGGCTCCGGGGCAGCTGGGCCCCGGACTCCGTCGTGATCGGAAACTCGGTGATGAAGGGCGCCTGGAGAGGGAACGATCTCGCTCAGGCGCGCTGGTAAAACGGCATCGGCACCACCACGGCCTCGAGGCGCCGCTTGCGCACCGCGATTTCGAGGCGGCTGCCGGGCTCGCTGAGGGCTTTGGGCAGGTAGGCGGTGCCGATCGCCTTCTCGAGGGTAGGTGCCCAGGTGCCGCTGCAGACGGTGGCGATCTCCTCGCCGTCGGCGAGCACCGCATGGCCCTGGCGCGCGATGCCTTTGCCGACGATCTCGAAGCCCGAGAGCAGCCGGGAGGCCCCTTCCTTTTTCTGCGCTGCCAGCACGTCGCGGCCGAGAAAGTCGCCCTTCTTGAGCTTGACGGTCCAGCCGAGCCGGGCCTCGTACGGGGTGGTGGTGCGATCGATCTCGTGTCCGTAGAGGGCCATTCCGGCCTCGAGCCTCAGGGTGTCGCGGGCCGAAAGGCCGGCGGGAATAAGGCCGTCGTCGCGGCCCTCGTCGAGCAGGGCGCGCCACAGAGCCGGAGCTTCGGCGGGCGGCACGTAGAGCTCGAAGCCGAGCTCGCCGGTGTAGCCGGTGCGCGAGAGAAGGCACGGATGGCCGGCGACCCGCTGATCCTGCAGAAAGTGGTAGTAGCGCACCTCGTCGAGGGGAGCGTCGGTCAAGCGGGCCAGAATCTCGGGCGCTTTCGGCCCCTGAAGGGCCAGGAGCGCATAGGCGTCCGAGTGGTTCTCCAGCTGGCAGTCCGCCTCGTCGAGGCGCTCGGCGATCCACGCGAAGTCGGCGTCGATGTTGGCGGCGTTCACCACCAGCAGGAAGTCATCCTCGCCCAGGCGGTAGACCAGGAGATCGTCCACGTAGGTGGCGTCTTCCGTGAGCAGAGCCGAGTAGTGCGCCTGGCCGGTCTTGAGCCGCGAGACGTTGTTGGGGGTCAGGCGCTGCAGGGTCGCGAGAGCGTCCGGGCCGCGCAGGCGAAATTCGCCCATGTGCGAGACGTCGAAGAGGCCGGCGGCCCCGCGCACCGCCCGGTGCTCGTCCATCTCCGAGGCGTAGCGAACCGGCATGCGCCAGCCCGCAAAGTCCACCATCTTGGCGCCGGCGGCGACGTGCTCGTCGTGCAGGGAGGTCCGGCGGACCCCCTCGGCATCGCCGCCTGGAAGGTTTTCGTTCTGCGACATGGCTCGTGGAAGGCTCCGAAAATGCCCCCGGAGGGACTTCGTGGATAGCGGCGACGGAAGGCGGTGAGGAGCCGCGAGGCTATCATGGGGCCGCCCGTGTCGAGCGCTCCCGGCGCGGCGCGCATCGGCCACCGCGGAGCGCCCTGGCCGAACCTGAACGCCGCCGGATGACGAACGTTTCGGCAGAGCATGAGGGCTGTAACTCGGCTGTAAATAGCCTCCTCGAAGCGGGGTCTAGGCGGAAGAAATCCGTATCCAAAGCCGAGCTAAGGCATCATGCTTCCACCGAGGTTCGACCGTGCGACCTCGGCTTCCCTGGAATTCGATCTTTCTCGAGTCCCTTCTTTTCCCCTGAGACGGCGCCATGAAATTCAAGCTTCCCCGTGCTCTTCTTCCCGCGATCGCCCTCCCCTTGATTCTGGGCGCCTGCGGTGGACCGGCTCACCGCTCG
>JBCCLG010000041.1:0-15441 GCA_039027015.1 Acidobacteriota bacterium
CCTCGATGTCGACCGACGCGCCGAGCACCGGGTTACCGGCGACGAGCACGATGTGGCGCGCGCCGTCGGAGCCGAGCAGGGTCGGGTAGGTCGGGTCGGGGGCGTCGCCGAAGTCGAAGCCGGCCACCAGCACCGGGTAGTCCTCAACTTCGCCGTCCGCCGCCGGACCGTCGAAGCTCGGAACGCCCGCGGTGGAGAAGCGGAAGCGGGCGTAGCTCTCGCCCGGGGTGGCGTCGCACGGCACCGTGAAGGTGAGCGAGTTGGCCCCGGCCACCAGCGCCGTGCCGGCGAAGATGCGGTCGGCGGGTCCGTTGAAGGTGCCGTCACCGTCGAGGTCGAGCCAGGCGTCGAGAACGCCCGGCGCGGCCGCGGTCACCGTCACGTCGGCCGGCAGGCAGACGTTGACCAGGGTGTCGAAGGTGACGCCGTCCTCGTCGTCGTTGGCCGCGATGCAGGTGCCCACCGTGCCGGTGCCCGCGCCCGAGTCGTCGCCGTCGGCCAGCACGCTGGGCTGGCCGTCGAGTTCGGTGTCGACGCAGGCCCCGAGGTAGAGCGAGGTCAGCGGGTCGACCGCGTGGCTCGCTCCGTTCACCGCCTCGGTGGTCGAGTAGGTGTCTGGCACGTCGCCGAGATCCGAGCCGATCAGCTCCACCCGGTAGTCCTCCACCTCGCCGTTGGGGGTGGTGCCTCCGAAGCCCAGGCCGCCGATCGAGCTGAAGCGGAAGCGAGCGTAGGACACGCCGGGCGCGACGCCGCAGGGCAGGGTGATCGAAAGCGGGTTGGCCCCCGCGCCGATCGCCTGGCTGGCGAAGACCCGGTCGTTCGGGCCGCTGAAGGTGCCGTCGCCGTCGAGGTCGATCCAGCCGTCGAGCAGGCCCGAGGCCGAGGCGACCACGGTCAGATCGGCCTGCTGGCAAGAGGCGAGGGCGGTATTGAAGGTGACGCCGTCCTCGTCGTCGCTGGCGACGCCGCAGGTGCCCAGCTCCGAGAAGCCGGAGCCCAGGTCGTCGCCGTCAGCGCCCAGGCCCGGCTGCCCTTCGCTCTCGGAGTCGACGCAGGCGCCGAGGTAGAGACCGGCGACCGGGTCGAGACCGTGGACCGGCCCGCCCGCCGCGAAGGTGGTCTGGTAGGTGTCGGGGGCGTCGCCGAAGTCGACCTCATCGGAGGTCAGCTCGTAGTCCTCGACCTCGCCGTCGTCCGCTGGTCCGGTGGGCGCCAGGCCGCCACCGCTCGAGAAGCGGAAGCGAGCGTAGGTGGTGCCGTCGGCCGCGGTGCACGGCACCGTGAAGCTGACGGTGTTGGCGCCCGCGGCGAGGGCCAGGCTCGAGGCGATCTGATCGTCCGCGGCTCCGAAGTCGCCGTCGGCGCCGAAGTCGATCCAGGCGTCGAGCAGTCCGGCCGCAGAGGCCGTGACCGTCAGCTCGGCGCCCTTGCAGGCGGTGATCAGCGTTTCGAAGACCACGCCGTCCTCGTCATCGCCCGGCGCGCCGCAGGTGCCGACGGTGGAGGAGCCCACTCCGAGGTCGTCACCGCTGGCGTCGAGCGGCGTCGCGGCGTCGGACTCGGTGTCGACGCAGGCGCCGAGGTAGAGGTTGAGGTTCGGATCGACCGTGTGCAGCGGGCCGGTGGCCGCGAAGGTGGTCTGGTAGGTGTCGGGGTTGTCGCCGAAGTCGACCCCTTTGAGGGTGACCTCGTAATCCTCAACCTCACCGTCCATGGCATCGCCGGTTGGGCTGGAAACGCCGGTGGAGCTGAAGCGGAAGCGCGCGAAGCTCGCCCCCGGCGCCGCGTCGCAGGGCGCGTTGAAGCTCAGCGCGTTGGCCCCCGCCGCCACCGCCTGACCGGTGAAGATCCGGTCAGCGGCGTCGAAGACGCCGTCGGCGCCGAAGTCGATCCAGGCGTCGAGCAGGCCCGCGCCGCTCGCCGTCACGGTGACGCCTGAGTCGCGGCAGGCGGCGATCATGGTGTCGAAGGTGACGCCGTCCTCGTCGTCGTTCGCCACGCCGCAGGTGCCGGCCGTTGAGGTGCCGGCGCCCGCATCGTCGCCGGTGGCGTCGAGCGGCGCGGAGGCGTCGGTTTCGGTGTCGACGCAGGCGCCCAGGTGGTAAGGCGTCAGGACGTCGACGCCGTGGGCGGCGCCTCCGGCCGCGTCGGTGGTGCCGTAGGTGTCGGGGGCGTCGCCGAAGTCCGAGCCCTTGAGGGTGACCTCGTAGTCTTCGACCTCGCCGTCCATGGCCGGGCCCGTGGGGCCGGGCGCGCCCGCCGAGGTGTAGCGGAAGCGGGCGAAGGTGGAGCCCGGCGTGACGCCGCACGGCACGGTGAAGGTCAGCGTACTGCTGCCCGCCGTGACCGCCTGGCCGCTGAAGATGCGGTCCTCGGCCTCGGCGAAGCTGCCGTCGGCCGCGAAGTCGATCCAGGCGTCGAGCTGGCCGGCGAGGGAGGCCGTCACGGTGACGTCCGCGTCGCCGCAGGCGATGATCATGGTGTCGAAGCTGACTCCGTCCTCATCGTCGTCCGCCGCGCAGGTGCCCACCTCCGAAAGGCCGGAGGTCACGTCGTCGCCGGTGGCGTCGAGGGGCGTTTCGGCGTCGGTCTCGACGTCGACGCAGACCCCCAGGAAGCGGCCCTCGGCCGGGTCGACGCCGTGGCGGGCGCCGTTCTGGGCGAAGGTCGTGCCGTAGGTGTCCGGGGCGTCGCCGAAGTCGGTGCCCTTGAGCGTCACCGCATAGTCCTCGACCTCGCCGTCCATCACCGCGCCGCCTGGGGAGGCGACGCCCGCCGAGCTTAAGCGGAAGCGGGCGTAGGTGGTGCCCCTCGCGGCGTCGCACGGCACGGTGAAGGTCAGCGAAGTGCTGCCCGCCGCGACCGCCTGGCCGGTGAAGATGCGGTCCCCGGCCTGGGCGAAGGTGCCGTCGGCCGCGAAGTCGAGCCAGGCGTCGAGAACGCCCGCCGCGCCCGCGGTGACGGTGAAGCTGGCGTCCTGACAGGCGATGAGCATGGTGTCGAAGACGATGCCGTCTTCGTCATCTCCCGCCGCCGCGCAGGTGCCCACCACGCTGGTGCCGACCGTGACGTCGTCGCCGGTGGCGTCGAGCGGCGTCGCGGCGTCCAGCTCGGTGTCGACGCAGGCGCCCAGGAAGAGGGTGCCGGCGGGGTCGACGCCGTGCTTGGGACCGCCCGATGCGTCCGCGGTGCCGTAGGTATCCGGCGCGTCGCCGAAGTCCGAGCCCTTGAGCGTCACCGGGTAGTCCTCGACCTCGCCGTCCATGGCCGGTCCGGCCGGGCCCAGGCCGCCGGCGCTCGAGAAGCGGAAGCGGGCGTAGGTGGTGGCCGGGGTCGCCGTGCACGGCACCGAGAGGGTGCGCGCGTTGGCCCCGGCGGTGACCGCCTCGCTGGCGAAGATCTGCTCGCCCGCCTGGCCGAAGGTGCCGTCGCCGGTGAAGTCGATCCACGCGTCGAGCAGGCCGGCCGCCGACGCGGTGACGGTCAGGCTGGCGTTCTGGCAGGCGATGAGCATGGTGTCGAAGACGACGCCGTCCTCATCGTCGTTGCCCGCGCCGCAGGTGCCGTCGGTGCTGGTGCCCGGGGCGGTCACGTCGTCGCCGGTGCCGTCAAGGGGCGTTCCGGCTGCGGTCTCGGTGTCGACGCAGGCGCCGAGGAAGAGGTCGACTCCCTGGGTGTCGACGCCGTGGCTCGGACCGTTCGAAGCCTCGGTGGTCGGGTAGGTGTCGGGGGCGTCGCCGAGATCCGCGCCCTTGAGGCGGATCTCGTAGTCCTCGACCTCGCCGTCCATGGACGGGCCTCCGGGGCCGGCGACGCCGACGCTCGACAGCCTGAAGCGCGCCTGAACGGTGCCCGGGCTGACGGCGCAGGGCGCCGAGAAGGTCAGGCTGTTGACCCCCGCGGAGAGCCCTTGGCCGGAGAAGATGCGGTCGCTCGGGGCGGTGAAGGTGCCGTCGCCGCCGAAGTCGATCCAGGCGTCGAGAACGCCCGCCGCCGAGGCGGTGACCTCGAGGGTTGCGTCCTGGCAGCCGATCACCATCGAGGTGAAAACGACGCCGTCCTCGTCGTCGTTCGCCACCGCGCAGGTGCCCACCGTGCCGGTGCCCGCAGAGACGTCGTCGCCGGTGGTGTCGAGAGGCGTTCGAGCCTCGACCTCGGTATCGACGCAGGCTCCGAGCAGCAGGGGCGTCGAAGCCGTGGGGTCGACGCCGTGGGTCGGGCCGCCGGCGCCGAAGGTGGTGCCGAAGGTGTCGGCGGCGTCGCCGAAGTCAACGCCCTTGATCAACACCGGATAGTCCTCGACCTCGCCGTCCATGGCCAGGCCGACCGGGCTGAGGCTGCCCGCGCTCGAGTAGCGGAAGCGGGCGTAGGAGTCGCCGATCTGGGCCGTGCACGGCACGTTCACGGTGAGCACGTTGGCGCCCGCGGTGAGCCCGCGGTTGGTGAAGATCTGGTCGGCCGCGCCCGCAAAGCCGTTGCCGGCCGAGCGGTCGTAGTCGATCCAGGCGTCGAGCCGGCCGGGGCCGGCGGCGTTGACCGTGATCTGCGCCTGCTGGCAGGCGATGATCATGGTGTTGAAGACCACGCCGTCCTCGTCGTCGGCGCTGTCGCATAGGCCGGCGTCGGCGTTGGTGTCGAGGGTTCCCGCGAGATCGTCGCCGTTCGCCGCCGCGTTGGGCGCGCCGTCGTTCTCGACATCGGCGCAGCCCACCGCGGGCGGCCCGAGGTAGACCGTACCGTTGGGATCCACCACGTGCTGGGCTCCTCCCGAGCCGAGCAGGGTGCCGTAGGGCGAGTCCGGGGCGTCGCCGAAGTCGAAGGCCTTGATCAGCACCCGGTAGTCCTCGACCTCACCGTCCGCTGCCGGCCCCGTGGCCGCCAGGCCGCCGGCGGTGGAGTAGCGGAAGCGGGCGTAGCTGATGCCCGGGTCGGCCAAAGGAGGCACCGTGAAGGTGAAGCCGTTGGCGCCCGCCGCCACCGACACGTTGGTCAGGATCTGGTCGGAGGGGCCGGCAAAGCCGTTCACGCCGTCGAAGTCGATCCAGGCGTCGAGGCGGCCCGGCATGGAGGCGGTGACGGTAATCGGCACCGTCGCACCGCGCACCAGCATGCCGCCGAAAACCACGCCGTCCTCATCGTCGACGCAGTCGCCGATGCGGCTATCGCCGAGGTTGAGATCGTCGGCGTCGGCGCCGAAGCTGGGCTGGCCGTCGCCCTCGGTGTCGACGCAGGAGCCCAGGTAGAGCTCGATCGTCGGGTTGGTGGCGTGGTTGGCGCCGCCGGAGCTGGCGAGAGTGCCGTAGGGCGCGTCGGGGGCGTCGCCCCAGTCGGCGCCGATCACCCGCAGGCGATAGTCCTCGACCTCGCCGTTCGGCGCTTCGCCGTCGGGGCCGTCGCCGCCCGCGGAGCTGCAGCGGAAGCGGGCGTAGGTGAAGCCCGGCGTCGCCGTGGCCGGCACCGCGAGGCCCGGGAAGGCGCCGGCGGCCGCGTCGGTGAGGATCTGCTCGCCAGCGTCTAGGAAGCTGCCGTTGCGGTTCCAGTCGATGAAGCCGTTGATCACGCAGGGAGTGGCGCTCCCCGAGGTCACGGTCAAATCGAAGGTGCCGCCCATCGACAGCAGGGTCGAGGAGAAGGTCACGCCGTCTTCGTCGTCGCCGCCGGTGGCGCAGGTGCCGAAGGTGACGCCCGCGGCGCCGGTCTGATCGTCGGCGTCGGCGCCGGCGTTCTGCAGCGAGCCGCCGTCCGAGTCGACGCAGGCGCCTAGGAAGGGTCCCGAAGCGCCGGTCAGGAAGTGGGCGGCGCCGCCGTCGAGATCGACCGTGCGGTAGTTGCCTTGGCCCGTGCCGGCGCCGGCGTCCGGGTTGTCGCCGAAGTCGAGGGCGGGCGGCGCGCCGGGGATGAAGCCGAAGTCGACGCTGAAGTTGATGTTGTCGTCGTCTTCGATGTCGTCGTCGGCATCGGGTGTAGGCTCGCCGTCCTCGGTGAGGGTGACGGGGGCCGAGATCACGGCGGCGCCCGAAGGATCGCCGTTATCGTCGTTGTCGGCGTCATCATCGGGATCCGGCGTGGGCGCGTTGCCGGAGGAGGAGACCACGCCGCTCGGGCTGCAGGCCATAAACGGACCGCCCACCTCGAAGTTTGAGGCGTCGATCTCCACCAGATAATCGCCCGCCGGAAGGGCGTCGAAGCGGTAGCGCCCGTCCTTGCCCGCCAGGGTCTGAGTCATGGTGGTGGCCACGAACTCGTCGACCTCGGCGTTGCCGTTGGTGTTGACGTCGAGGTAGAGGTTGACGCGCACGCCGTTGAGCGCCGCTTCGGGCACCAGGGGATCGTAGAGCCCGTCGTCATCGCCCGCGGCGTCGATCACGCCGTTGCCGTCGTCGTCGCACCACACCACGTTGCCGAGGCTCAAGGGTCCGTCGGCGAGCACCACGCCGGCGTCGAGGGTCGGGTTGTTCTCGCCCGGGGCGAGGGTGATCACCTGGCTGGTACCGTTAGCTTGCGAGGCGTCGGAGTCGCTGAGGTCGCTGCCCGAGTTACGCGTCGTAAAGCCCGTGGCCGGCGACGGCTCGACGAACTGCACGAAGTAGCTCACGCCGGGGATCAGGTCCTCGAAGAGGTAGAAGCCCGGGGCGCCGAAGGCGTCGTCGTCGGTGACCGTCACCTCGAGGGGAGTGCCGTCGTGGCCGAACGGCTCCGGAGTGCCGTCGCCGTCGTCGGCGAAGAGGCGCACGGTGACGCCGTTCAGGCCGCGGTCCTGGGCCTCGTTCTGCTGGCCGTCTCCGTTGAGATCGAACCACACGTAATTGCCGAGGGACGCGGTGGGCAAGACCACCAGGCCGACGTCGATATCCGGGTTGTTCTCGGAGATCGCGAGGGCCACCACGTCGGTGCAGGCGCTGGTCGGATCGGCGTCCGAGTCGAGGGCTTCGTCGCCGCCGGCGTCCTGGGGCGAAACGCCGAAGTTGAGCGGCGGCGTGACCTGCACGTAGTAGTCGCCGGCGTCCAGGGCGCTGAACTTGTACCAGCCCGGGTCGCCCGAGGAGTCGTTGGCGGTCACGGTGGTCAGCAGGAGCACGTCGTCGCCGGTGCGCGGCAGGCCGTCTGGCCCGGGCTGGAAGAGCTGAACCTGAATATCGTTCAGGCCGCCTTCGCCCGCGTCCTGCACGCCGTCGCTGTCGGCGTCGAGGAAAACGAAGTTGCCGAGCATGGCGTCGGCGGGGGGCACGCAGGCGGCGTCAACGCCCACCTTGTTGGGCTCGGCGGCCAAAAAGCCGCCGTCGTCCTGGCGGTTGGAGCCGAAGGCAAAGGAATTGAAGGCCTCGCTGCCGTCGGTCGGCGCGTCCGCGGGCACCACCATCGGCCAGCTGAACTCGAGAACGTCGAGGGGGTTGAGCACCCGGCTGCCGAAATCGATGCGCACCGCGCGGGTGTCGGTGAGCGGAACCGGCGGCACGGTGGTCCAGTTGGGCGCGTCGCAGCCGGTCGTGGGGCCGCCGACCTCAGGCCGGCAGGGGTTGCTCGAGAGGCTGTAGAAGACCGCGCCGCCCGGCGGCGGAGTGATCGGGTTGACCAGAAGGGGCCGGAAGAGGCTGAGGCGCGGCGTCAGGTCGCGAACGCCCGTGTCGCCGAGAGCCGGGAAGATGTCGACGATCACGAAGTTGGTGATCGGAACGGTCTGAACGTTCTGTACCCGCACCCGCCAGTCCACCAACCCGCTGGGCAGGGTGGTGCCGGTGGCCGGGCCGGCCGCGAAGGTGGCGTCGCACTGGCCGCTCACCAGCTTGGCGGAGGAGAGCTGGGCCACCGCCGCGATGGTGACGCCCTCGTCTTCAACGCACAGAACGTCGGTGTCCGAGCCGTCCCCGTCGAGATCCGCCGCGTCTGTGGCGGTGGCTCCGGCGCACACCTGCACGACCGGCGAACCGTTGTAGGTCATGCCCACTCGGTTGGTGAGGTTGCCGAAGATCACGCCGGTTTCCACGGTGGTGTCGAAGCTGATGTCGACGGTCTCGCCGGGGTCTAGGTCGCCGGTGAGATTCCAGCGCAGCAGGGTGCGCCCGGTGCCGTTGTAGTTGGGTATCACCTCGAAGTCGCCAGGCGAGGCGAGGGTCACCCCCGTGCCGTTGTCGGCGAAGGTTTGGCTCGCCGGCGCGAAGGCCAGAAATTCGGGGAGTAGATCGGTGACCACCGGATTGGGTGCCGCGTCGTTGGCCAGGTCTTCGTTGGTGATCTCGAGACCGAAGCTCACGGTGTTGCCCGGGAAGTAGGGGCCGCTGGTGGTCTCGTTCTTGCGCGGGCGCAGGTAGCTGTAGGGATCGCCGACCGTGAAGGTGATGCCGCCCGGGGTGCCGTTGCCCGAGGCGGGACCCGGCGGATCAAAGCAAATTCCGGTGCGGGTGGCGGTCCAGGAGATCCGCGCCCTGTTTTCAACGGACGTGCCTGGCGGAAAGCCGGCGCTCAAGGTGGCGCTCACCAGCGCGGGCGTTGAGGCGTTCATGCCCACGGGGATCGGCCCGGCGAAGTCCCACTGAATGCCGGTGACTCGCTCGCCGGCTAAGAGGGTCGGCGTGAACGTGGCGTTGGCGTTGCCCGGCGAGGAGCCCAGCGTGGCGAGGGGGGAGAGATTGGTCGTGATCGAGACGGTGACCAGCCCGTTGTAGCCGGCGGAGTAGGCGCCTGAGGAGATGGTGTTGATTTCGATGGCACCATCGATATCCGCGCCGAGGCCGTCACCGTCGTCGATCACCGTCATGCTGTCGAGGGGAATATTGCCGGTGTTGCGCGCCCGGATCGCGAAGCTGAAGTCCTGCCCCTCGGCCGGCGGCAGGCCGTTCGGGCGGCCGTCGCCAAACCGTTTGGTGACCCGCGCGTCGGGGTCTTCCGTGAAGCGGCTGAGGGTCGCCGTGAAGAGCTGAGGCGCGACGCTCACGGCGGTCGGCTCGCCGAGGCCCTGGGCGGTGGCCTCCGCGAGAACGGTGACCATGTCGCCGTCGGAGAACGGCGGGTCGGCGAAGGTCAGATCGACGCTCACGCTGAGCGAATTCGGCAGCTGCACGACGCCGAGGGAGGTCCAGGTGACGGTGTTGGCCACGGCGTCGAAGACGCCGCCGTCGTTGGCGCTCACGTTGGTCACGCCGGTGGGAAGGGTGAGAACCAGCTGCTGAACGTCGATCAGGTCGAGACTGCCGAAGGCCGAGTCCGGCCCGACGCTGACCACGTAGCGCGGCATTGACGGGCAGTCGTCGATGAAGCCGTTCTGGAGCGAGACGCCGAGGGCAATACGCGTCTCCGCGGTCGCAGTGACCGCGGGTAAATCGACTGTTTGGGTCGTCAGGCCGGTGCCGGTGGAGGTGGCTGCGCCGGTGAGGTTGGTGGTCACCGTGCCGTCGGCGGTCGAGCCGTTGGGAAAGCGCACGGTGATATCAACGTCGCCGGTGTTGCCCGCCGGCACCGCCGGGTTGAAGGTCAGCGTGACGGTGCCGCCGAGCGCCGAGCCGTCGTGGGAGGAGGAGGCGATTTCGGGGGCCGGGGCGACGCCCACGAATTCCAGCTCCGGCGGCAGGTCCACGGTCACCACCGCCGAATTGCAGGACGGCAGGGAGACGAGGTCGCAGGAGTAGCTGACGCGATAGCGGAAATTCTGGCCCGCCGGCACGGTCGCTCCGGGCGCGTCCAGTAGCGAGGTCGAGATGCTCAGCCGGTTTTGGGCCTGCGCGGGTGAGGAGGCGGCAAGCAGACCGAGAAAGATCGGCACGAGCCAGAGGAGCCGGCCATATCGACGGTTGACGAAAGCACTCACCAAGGACTGGACGCGAGAAAGCATGGGCTCTCCTTGATCGATCTATTCAAGGCCGACGAGAAGGAACGAGGCTGCTGTTTGTGAAAGACCCGGCGGCGCCCGCAAGGGCCCGCGCGAGACAGGGCGTGGCGACACCACGAGTGGAGGAGCCCAGGCCTGCCCGAGGGGCAAAACGGCGGTCGGCGGCAGCGGGGGGCAACAGGCCGCGACCTTCCAGGCTCTAGCTGATCGAAGTTGACCCAGAAACAATAGCAGCCTCGCTCCCGAGGGAAAAGGAGAAGAATATCTGGATCCTGTAGGACAAGCTGGCAAGATTTACGTAGGACATGAGTGCGGCGAGGTTCGAGGGACCTCCGAGGCCGGAAATCGCCCCCAAGCTGCAGATCGGAGCCGACTGCCGTGCCAGGCGCTTAGGGGGGGTAAGAGTCTTGTAACGAGGCCTCCGAACTCTCAACTTCGCCGACCCCGCTCGTACCATTGAGCAATCGATTTACTCGGGCGAAATCATTTATGAATCCTCCACGGGCTCTCGCCGGCGTCCTCCGCCTTTGCGGCCTCTCCTTCTTTGCTGTGAACCTCTGCCACACCGCGACGGCGCGCCCCGCACCCTCGGTTTACAACCCGGTTGGGGAGCCGGCTTCGGGAGGCTACGAAGCCGAGCCGCGGGCCTCCAGGCAGGCGGTGACGCTGCGGGCGCTGCGTCTCGAGGAGCCGATCACCGTCGACGGCGTGCTCGATGAAGACGCCTGGCGCCGGGCCGAGACAGGCGCGGGCTTTCGTCAGCGCGAGCCCCTTGAGCTGGAGCCCGCCACCGAGTCGACCGAGGTCCAGGTGGCCTACACGGCGGAGACCCTCTACATCGCGGTGCGGGCCCACGACTCGAGTCCGGCGGAGGTCATCGGGCGCGAAATGGGGCGCGACGCTCCGCTGGGCCGAGACGACAGCATCGCCGTGCTGCTCGATACCTTTCACGATCGTCGCAACGCCTATTTCCTGGAAACCAACCCCAACAGTTCGCGGACCGACGGCTACGTGACCGACGAGGGTCGCGACTTCTCCACCGAGTGGGATGGCATCTGGAGCGTGAAGGCGCGGCGCAGCGCCCGCGGCTGGGTGGCCGAATACGCCATTCCCTTCCGCTCCCTGCGCTTCGATCCGGACAACCCCACGTGGGGTCTGCAGGTGCGGCGGATCATCAAGCGCAAGAGCGAGATCACTTTCTGGGCGCCGATCGGCCGCGAGGCCAACGTTTTTAGAATGTCTCAGGCCGGGGCGCTCACCGGGCTCACGGGCCTCCTGACCGGCCGCAACCTGCGCGTCAAGCCCTTTGCCTCGGCCTCCTCGGCGGAGGATCTGGCCGTGGCCAGCGGGGAGAGCGCCGAGGACGAGGCCGTGGGGCTCGACCTCAAGTGGGGGGTGACCCAGGGACTTTCCCTCGATCTCCCCGTCAACACGGACTTCGCGGAGACCGAGGTGGATGAAGCAGCAGGTCAATCTCAGCCGCTTCTCGCTCTTCTTTCCCGAAAAGCGCGAGTTTTTCCTCGAGAACTCGGGCATCTTCGAGTTTGGCCCGAACCTCGGCTCGGCCCTCAAAGTCTTTTTCTCGCGGCGCATCGGCCTGTCCGCCGGTCGCCAGGTCGACCTCGAATACGGCGCGCGCCTGGCGGGGCGAGCCGGGCCCTGGAGCCTCGGGCTGCTGGGCGTGCGCACCGGCTCCCTCGAGGCCCGGGAGGGCGATCCCGAAAGCGCCGTGGCCAGAAACGACTGGGGCACCGTGCGGGTGAAGAGGAATCTCGGCGAGCGGTCGAACCTGGGCCTGATCGTCACTCACCGAGACGACGCGGACCTTGGAACCAACCGCGTTTATGGCGTCGACGGCGAGTGGAAACCGAGCGATTCCGTGGGGTTCTGGGGCTTTGCGGCGGCCTCTGAGGGGCCCAGCGAGGAATCCGAAGGCTGGGCCGGCGGCCTCGGCGGCGAGTACCGCGGCTCCTATTGGTCGGGCGGGGCGCGGGTTTTCGAAATCGAAGACGGCTTCGATCCGCAGCTCGGCTTCGTGCGACGGGGCGGCGGCCGGAGATATTCGAGCGAGGTGGAGTACGAGCCGCGGCCCGACTGGGAGGGCGTTCGCAACCTGAGCTTCGAGGTCGAGGCGGATCTCTTCGAGATCGGCGGCGTCACCGAATCCTACGAGGTCAACGTGGACTTCTTCGGCGTCGACTTCCTCTCCGGCGAGTCCGTCGTGATGTGGTTCAACGACCTGGGCGAGCGTCTCTTCGAGCCCTTTGAGATCTTCTCGGACGTCACCATCGCCAGCGGCTCCTACGGCTGGAACGAGGTAGGTCTGTGGGGCCGCACCAACACGGGTCGCGAGCTGGCGGTCGAGGGCTGGGTGCAGACCGGAGGCTTCTACGACGGCGACCGCCTGGCGCACAACCTGACGGTGACCTATCGGCCGAGCCCCTATTTCCGCAGCCGCACCACCTGGTCGCGCAACGATATCCGCCTGCCGGCGGGCGACTTTGAGACCAACCTCTGGCGCCAGCGCCTGTCCGTCTCCGTGCATACCGACATGACCGTCGACGCGCTCCTGCAGTACAGCGACGCGGCCGAGCAGGTGAGCGCCAATCTGCGCTTCAACTGGCACTATCGGCCGGGCAGCGACCTCTTCGTGGTCTACAACCACGGCTGGGACGCGCCGACCTTTAGCGACCTCGCCGGCAGGGAGCGTCAGCTGGTGGTCAAGGTCACCTACTCCTGGGACGCCTGAGGCCGGCAGAAATCAGCTTCCGCAGGAAAGCGCCCCCGGCCGGTGGCGCGGCGGCTCAGGCGTCGCGATGCACGGTGGCGGGGGAGAAGGCCGGCAGGCAGACGGCCACGTACTCCGCGCCCTCGGCGCCGGGGCTCGAGTAGCGGACCCACTCGCCGGCGTGAGCGATCACCGCCTGGCCCGCGGCAACGTCGTGCGTGCCGCTGCTGGACTCGACCCTCAAAGAGCCCCGCAGCACCAGGGTGAACTCGTCGAATTCCGGCGTTTGCCCCGGCTCGACCCATCCCGACGGGCTCTGCATTCGAGCGACGCTCGCGGCCTCGGTGCCGGTGTTGACGCGGCCGACGTATTCCTCGATGACTTTCGGCTTATTGCCGACGGCTTGGATCACGGAAGGACCCTCGATCAGGGTGGGCATGAGGCGTTCTCCTGGGAAAAGCTGGGCGGAAGCCGGGCGCGGGCCGCGGCTCACTAAGAGTGTGAGTTTTGGGGCGAAGATAGCAGCCTCGCCGCCCGGATTCCGTGGAGCATCCGCCGCCACGGGCGGTGCGAAGTGAGAATGTGAGAGAGGGGAGGCGCGTAAGGCTGCTGAGATGCCGGCCTTCCCGGTCGAGTTCGACGCTCTCAACGCGCGCCCCGCGCGCAGTGCTACGATCGCCCTGAGACCTCACTTCTACGGATCTGACCCCACCCCCTCTCCATGACTCCTAGATTCCTTGCGGGCCGACCTCCCTTGAGGGGAACGGCAAACCGCCGACCTTCCCGGGCGTTCGTCGGCTTCATGATCTGCTTCGCCCTGTGGACGCTCACCGCGCTGGCTCAAACCGCGGCGCCCGGCGACGAGGACGCACCCGACAGCTCCGCGGAGAGCGTCGCCACCGAGGCGTCGGCGCCGAGCGCACCCGAGCCAGCCGCTTCTGAGCGGGCCCCTTCAGGGCAAGCCCCGTCCGAGAAGGTCGAAGGGACCCTGGGCTCAGGCCCGGTCGTGGTCTACGGCCAGATCGATGGTGAGATCAACCTCGCCTCGAGCGCCTTCGTCACGCGGCTTCTCGGCGAAGCCAGAGAGCGCGACGCGGACCTGCTGCTGATCGAGCTGAATACCTTCGGCGGCCGGGTCGACGCCGCGGTCGCGATCCGCGACGCGCTGCTCGACGCGCCCCATGAAGTGGCCGTTTTCATCAATAAGCGAGCGATTTCGGCCGGCGCCCTCATCTCCTTTGCCTGCAACACCATCGCCATCAGCCCCGGCGGCACCATCGGCGCCGCCATGCCGGTCTCCTCGAACCCCGGCGCGGAAACCCCGGCGGCGGTGCAGGAGAAATATCTGTCGTATTTCCGCGAGGAAATGCGCGTGACCGCCGAGGCTCGGGGCCGCAATCCAGACATCGCCGAGGCGATGGTCGACGCCGACAAGGAGATCGAGGGCGTGTCCGAGGAGGGCAAGATCCTCACCCTCGGCACCGACAAGGCCCTCGAGCTGGGCATGGCCGACTTCAAAGCCTCGAGCCTCGACGAGGTGCTGGCGGAGCTGGACCTCTCGGCCTCGAGTCTCCAGAAGGTCGATCGGTCCTGGTCGGAGAATCTGGCGGCGTTCCTCAACAGCCAGGCCATCGCGTCGCTGCTGCTGCTCGGCATGATGCTCTTCGGCTACCTCGAGATTCAGACCCCCGGCTTCGGGTTCTTCGGCGCGGCGGCGGCGATCTGCTTCATGCTGCTCTATTTCGGCCATTACCTCACCAACCTCGCCGGGCACGAGGAGCTGCTTCTGTTTGCGGTGGGGGTGGTGCTGATCGCGGTCGAGCTTCTGGTCCTCCCGGGTACGGGCATCTTTGCCGCCCTCGGCGCAGCCTCCATCCTGTCCAGCGCGGTGATGGTGCTTTCGGCGGGAGACTGGAGCGACCTCATCACTCTGAGCAACCCCTTTACGGTGGAGGCCATGCAGCAAGTGGCCCTCACGATGGTGCTCTCGGCGGTCTCGGCGGTGATCCTCTTCCGCTTCATGGCGCCCGCCACAGGCGGCTCCACCCGCGGCGGCCTCCTGCTGCAGGAGAGCCTGGCCACCGCCGAGGGCTACAGCAGCCATGAAC
Organism: Acidobacteriota bacterium; assembly: GCA_039027015.1. GTDB lineage: Bacteria > Acidobacteriota > Thermoanaerobaculia > Multivoradales > J023 > JAUIJL01. The sequence goes on from JBCCLG010000041.1 coordinate 14,663, forward strand.
TGGAAGAGGAAGCGGATCTTGTGGGCCAAACGGGGGAGACGCTCTCCGAGCTGCGGCCCTCCGGCAAGGCGCGCATCGACGGCCGCCGCCTCAACGTGGAGACCGAGGGCGACTGGATCGATCGGGGCGAGTCGGTGGTCGTCACACGGCAAACCGAGGGTCGCCTGGTGGTGCGTCGAGCATGAGTGCGCCGCGCGGCCCGAAAAAGGTTCTTGAGATGAGACGGAGCCCGCTTCATGCCTGATGGATTCCTGGCCGTGGTCGGCTTCCTGAGCCTCGGCTATCTGCTCTTCGTCGTCGAGCTCATCGTGCCGGGTGGCATCCTCGGCATTTTGGGCGTTCTCTCGGTGATCTACGGCTGCTATACCGCCTTCGACATGGGCGTCGGCTGGGGAGCCGGATCCATCGTGGCCAGCGCTCTCTTCTTCGTGCTCTCCGTACGCGTGGTGCTGCGCTCCAAGGCGGGTCGGGCGATGATGCTGAACGATCCGGCCGAGGCGCGGGAGTGGAAGTCTTCCGACCAAAGCCTTGAAAATCTGCTCGGCGCCGAAGGCGTGGCCACCACGCCGCTGCGGCCCGCCGGGGTCGCCGAGTTCGACGGACGCCGCGTCGACGTGGTGAGCGACAGCGAGTTTCTCGAAACGGGAACCAGGCTTCGGGTCACCGAGGTCGAGGGCCGGCGGGTGGAGGTCGAGTCGATCGCCTCGCCGGAGCCCGCGGTCTCCTCCGATTCTGCCGACCCCGCGGACGTGGCCGAACCCGCCGCCCCCTGAACCGCC
>JBCCLG010000042.1:0-14974 GCA_039027015.1 Acidobacteriota bacterium
CAGGGTCAGCTGGAGCTCCTCTCGAACGCGGACGTCCGCGGGATACGCTTCGAGCACCTCCTCACACAGGGTGCGGGCCTCGAGAAAGGCTTCTTCAGCCTCGAGAAGGCTTCTCTCCCCGAGACGCGCGAGCCCGAGGTAAGACAGCGCCACCGCGTGGCGCCTCTGCCAGTCGAGCTCGCTCCGCGATCGGCGCCGGGGCGCCTCTCCAACGGATTCAGGCCCGGGCTCGGCCCGCCTCTCGGCGAACGCGCGGGCTTCTTCCAGCAAAGCCGCGGCCTCCTCGAACGCCCCGGCGTCCCGCAAGAGCCAGCCCATGTACGACAGACAGCGAAAGTGCACCTTGGCCCAGCTCTCCGAATCCCAGCCCTCGGCCTGCAGCCCCCGCGTCAGCTCGAGCGCTCGGGAAATATGCTCGAGCGCCGAGTCCGCCTCCGGAGTGTCCCAAAGCGCGGTCGCGATCGTCTGGTGGCTGCGGGCCAGCTCGAGTCGCCAGCGAGAGGTCGGCTCGGTGGCCACGAGCCTCTCGAAGACCCTGAGATTCTGCCGGTAGGCGTCCAGCGCGGCCTCCCGGTCTCCCTGGCTTTCCAGAATCTCACCCGCGTTGAAGAGGGCCTGGGCACGGCGCAGGGTCTCGTCGCCGGAGGCGAGGCTGGGTCGGCGCCGGTAGTACTCGAGGGATTGACGCGCGACTTTCTCGAGCAGGTCCAGCCGCCCGATGCGGTCGAGCCCCAGATGGAGATCCTCGAGCATGAACTCGAGCAGGCCCTCGGCGTCCTGCCGTGCGGCCTCCGCGGCGTTTCTTTCCGCGCGCAGATCTTGAGTGTGACGCACGGCCATGAGGCCGAGGGCGATGAGCGACGTCAGGCTGACGCCGAGCGCGCCGGCGACAAAGGCGGTGGTCTTCGGCCGACGCCTGGCCAGCCGCTGCCAGCGCTCCAGAGACGCGATGGGCCGCGCGGAGATCGGCAGGCCCTCCAAAAACCGCTCGAGGTCGTCGCCGAGCGTTCGCACCGAGGCATAGCGACGGCGAGGCTCCGAGTGCAGACAGGTTTCGACGATGGTCTCGAGGTCCGGCGAGATCCCCGGCAGCCTGTGCCGGATGGGCACCATGTCCGCGGCAGCGAGGCGGCTCAGCACCTCCGGCGCGTCTCGCCCCTCGAAAGGCCGATGGCCGGTGAGCATCTCGTAGAGCACGGCGCCGAGGGAGAAGAGGTCGCTGCGAGAGTCGACGCGGCTCCGATCGCCCCTCGCCTGCTCCGGCGACATATAGCCCGGCGTGCCGAAGATTTGGCCGGTGGCGGTCACCAGGGGACCCGCTCCCTCAAGCCGCGCGATGCCGAAGTCGAGCACGGCGACTCTCGGTTCGCTTGCCGAGCCGTCACCGCTCGGCGCCTCCTCCACCAGCAGATTCGACGGCTTCAGGTCGCGGTGGATCACGCCCTGGCGGTGGGCGTAGCGCATGGCGCCACAGACCTGGAGAAAAAGCCGCACGCAGAGCTCGGCGCTCGCCGATCGACGCCGGCAAAAGTCGGTGATCGGGACGCCGTCGATGCGCTCCATCACCAGGTAGGGCACGCGGCCGATGACGCCGCCGTCGAGCAGGCGAGCGATATGCGGATGACGCAGGCTGGCCAGTATCTGGCGCTCCTGGAGAAAGCGCCGCCGGGCGCCTTCGTCGGCGGGGCCGCGGTGCAGAACCTTGAGCGCGACCTCCTGCTCAAAGCTGCCGTCGGCTCGCACCGCCCGAAAAACCGTGCCCATGCCTCCTTCGCCCAGGACCGCTTCGAGCCTGTAGGCGCCGATCTCGTCGCCAGGGCCGACCGGCTCACCGCCGACTTCTCCCGAGCGCAGAGAGCCCATGGCGCGATTGAGCAGGCCGCCGAACACCTCGTCGATCGGCCTATCGAGGGGGCTTGCGGGCTCCGACTCAAGCTGCTTGGGATCGGGCGTCGACGGAGACTCCTCGGAGGCGCGGTCCAGAGCGGACTCGATTTCGCGCCACCTGGCGAGTCCGCCCCGCGTGCTTTCGCTCTCCGATCCCACGGTCTCGCTAGTATACGGCTGAGCTTCGACGCATCCTGACGAGTCCTCGATCCATGCCGCCAGACGCCGCCGACCCGACGATCACCCAGCTGCTGCACCGGCTCGCGGAGGGTGAAGAAGGCGCCCTGGGCCGGCTCTTTCCGAAGGTCTACGGAGAGCTCCGCCGCATCGCCAGCGGACAGAAGCACCGCGGGCCCCAGGCGACGCTGGACACCACAGCGCTCCTGCACGAGGTGTATTTGCGGTTCGCCCGCAGCGATCGGCATGTCTACCGTCATCGGGAGCACTTCTATGCCGTCGCCGCCAAGGCGATGCGCCAGATCCTGCTCGACGAGGCCAAACGTCGTCTTCGCCTGAAACGGGGCGCTGGCGTCGCGCCGGAGACCCTGGATCCCGAAAGGATCCGCATCGACCAGCAGGCGGAAATGATGATCGCCCTCGACCAGGGGCTGGCGAAACTGGGCCGAATCCAGGATCGAGCCCGTCGGGTGGTGGAGTATCGATTCTTTGGCGGGCTCACCGAAGAGGAAACCGCCCGGGCGCTCGGCGTCGATACGCGGACGATTCGTCGAGACTGGGCCAAAGCCCGCGCCTGGCTGGCGGGAGAGCTCAGCTCGTCCTGAGTTTTCTTTTACCCTGTCCTAATCTCGGCCGACTGTCGTGGTCCGAAATAGAAACCCACTATTTCACTCGACAGGAGCAGCCTCATGTGCCGAATCTCCCGCCTCAGTGTCGCTAGGCATACCGTGTGTCTCGCGGCGATCACGCTAGCCCTGACTTCTCCGGCGGCCTTTGCCGGCGGAGATGTCACCCACACGGACATCGCCCGCACGGATCCAGCGCTGGCCGCCTATGAAAATACGCCCACCGTCCGGATCCCGCTCTTCGATCCGTTCATCGGCGTGCCCGTGCCCTTTCCTGACTTCATCTTCCGCCCGAGCCACGCCAACGGCTCGCCGGGCGTCGGCCTTTTCGACTTCGACGGCGACGGCGACCTCGACATCTTCGTGCCGAATAATGACGGCGCCACCAACTCTCTTTTCTCCAACCAGCTGAAAGAGACCGGCGCCGTGAGCTTCATCGACGTCACGGCGAGCGCAGGCGTCGGCGGCGACCTCGACCATGAAGGCAATTCTGTAACCGCCGCCGACTTTGACAACGACGGCGACACCGACCTCTTCGTTTCCGGCTACTCGACGCTGAATCAATTCTTCGAAAATCTCGGCGACGGCACCTTCGCCGACATCACCGGGGCGTCCGGACTCTCCGGCGCTCCCGATTCCGGCACCAGCTCGACCTGCGCCGGGGACGTTAACGGCGACGGCCTGATCGATCTCTTCATCGGCCGGACCTACGACCACACCTTCATCGCGACGATCTTCGATCCCAACCCAGCGCTGCCGATTCCCAATCAGCTCTTTCTCAACCAGGGAGGGCTGCGCTTCGTCGACGCCAGCGCGACGAGCGGCATTCTCGAGACGCGCTCACACATCGACGCCCTGGGCAACGAATTCGCTGGGGATCCGGGCATTACCCACGCCTGCGTCCTCTTCGATCAGGATCTCGATGGCGACCTGGACATCCTCTACGGCGACGATCAGGGCGCCGTGCCGCCGGCGGTGGCGGGCGGCATCAATCGAGGCAACCTGCACCTGCTGCGCAACGACGGCACGGGCTTCTTCACCGACGTCACGCTCGATGTGGGCCTCGGGCAAACCGGTTCCTGGATGGGGCTCTCCGTGGCCGACTACAACCAGGACGGCTACCTGGATTTCTTCGGCACGAACCTGGGCGACGCCAATTTCTCGATCTTCCTAGGTCAGCTCTCGCTCGGCGAGCAGGCCAGCCGGTGGTTCTTCGGCGGGCCGAACGGATTCACCGACTCGCTCACCGCGCAGGGCCTGCCCGGCGTCGTCCTGAGTCAATTCGGGTGGGGTACCGCCTCCTACGACTACGACAACGACGGCGACAGCGACATCCTCTACCACGGCGATATCGACAACGGGCTCTTCGTCACGCTGTCGAATCCAGGCGTTCTCTACGAGAACGACGGCGCCGGCAACTTCACCGCCGACACCGAGACCTTCGCCGCCACGGGGCATTTGAATCGGGTCGTCTACGGCATGGCGGTGGGCGATCTCGACGGCAACGGCTTCGAGGACGTGGTCACCGCGTCGGCCTTCACCGCCTCGATCGACGACGCGATTCCCAACGGCTTTGACGGCGGCGGCCCCTACGACGCCATCGACGCCTTCATTCCCACCTTCAGCACGGTGCCCCCCGGCGGCGACCCGCTCGTCGAACCGCTCTTCTTCAACCCGTCGATCCTCGGCTCTTCGAACGGCGATCTGACCGTGGAGCTCAACGCCGGGGAGAACGGCAACCGATCCGCCGAGGTGCGCCTGGTCGGTACCGCCGGCCTGCTGCCCGCCGGCCAGACGCCGCGCGACGGCGTGGGTGCGGTGGTCAGCTTCACCCTGAGGTCGGGGAAAAGAGTCACCTATCCGATAGCCGTGGGCGACGGCTATGGCTCCACGAACAGCGTCCTGGCGCATTTTGGCCTCGGGCGCGATCGGTTCGGCATCTTGGACGTACTCTGGCCCGGAGGCGTCAAGAATCGTCTCTACGCCCTAAGAGCCGGCGGTCAACACGTGATGCCCGAGATTCCGTGCAGCATCGACACCGACGAGAGCTTCTTTGAATACCTAGGCTGCGTGCTGGACTCCGTGGAGTCGCTCAGGGATCAGCAGGTGCTCACCGCCTTTCAGGCGGGCCGAGTCAAGCTCAGCGCCCTGCTCGCCTACTTCGAGGAGCGCTAGAGGCTCGCTCGCGGGATCCGCCCGATAGCGGCCCTGCAGAGCGCTTCGCCGCTATCGACCCTGCTTCATATGCTTCATACGTGCTTGGCACCTGTGCTTCTTGCTTCTGCAGAGCGCTTCGCTGCTTCATAGGTGCTTGGCACCTGTGCATCGGTCGAAATTTTGACGGCAAAGTGCCGCTGCTTCATACGTGCTTGGCACCTGTGCTTCGGTCGAAATTTTGACGGCAAAGTGCAAAACGAGCCTATCGATTGCGTCTTTAATCAATATGGCCCGAACTCTACGCTTTTTGCACCGACCGGGCGCCGTGGTCGAAATCACCCAGCGAACCCTCCAGGGACGCTACCTGCTGAGGCCCTCCGAGCAGGCCAACGACCTGATCGTTGGGTGCCTCGCCCGCGCGCGCCAGAAGAACCCCGGAGTCCGCCTCCACGCGGTTTCCGTGATGTCCAACCACCTGCACATGCTCGCCTCCTTCGACACCGCCCAGGTCATGGCGAGCTTCATGTGCCACCTCAAAACCAACCTCTCCAAAGAGCTCGGGCGGCTTCACGACTGGCCAGGATCGCTGTGGCACGGGAGATACCACTCCGTGCCGGTCAGCGACGAGCCGGCCGCGCAGATCGCGAGGCTCCGCTACCTGCTGAGCCAGGGCGTCAAGGAAGGCCTCGTCATGGCGCCCGATGACTGGCCGGGCGTTCATCCCGCAAGGCCGCTAGGAACGGGCAAGGCGATGAAAGGCCGCTGGGTCGACCGGACCCGAATGTATGCCGCTCGCCTTCGCGGCGGGGAGGTCCAGGAGGCCGAATTCACAACCTCAGAAGAGATTCACCTCGAGCCGCTCCCCGCGCTCACCTCCCCGGATCTTGAGAGCTTTCAGCGTGAGGTCGCCGTCCTCCTCGAGGAGATCGAGAAGGAGGGACTGGCTCGCCACCGGGCAGAAAGGACCGCGCCCGCCGGCCTCCAGAGAATCTTCAGCACGGATCCACACTACCGACCGCAGAAACCCGCTCGATCCTCGAAACCCCTCTTCCACGCCGCAACGCGAAGCGTTCGAGATAGGTTGACCGAAGGCTTTCGGGAGTTTGTGGCGGCCTACAGAGCAGCTGCTGAAAAGCTTGCAGCAGGCGATCGGTCGGCAAAGTTTCCAGAAGGATCCTTTCCGCCGCGCCTGCCGTTTATGGGCCCCGCATTGGCCGCTCACTGAACCTCTTCCGCCGCCTCGACATAGACTCGGATGCGTCGGCTTGGGCCGGCGGTTGGGATTCGTGCGTCCGCATCCTCTGGGCTTCGCGGCTTCGGCGCTTGAAGGTGCTAAAAGTAACCGGCGGAACAGCGCCTGCCGGCAGGGTACCGTTCGTCTGGGTCGCGTTTTTAACCGTTGCGAGGCCTGCGAAGTCCGGCAGAGGCGATCCCTCAGGACTCTCTCGAACAGGTGGTTGGCACTTCATCCCTCACTCAGGACTCTCTCAAACAGGTGGTTGGCACTTCATCCACACTTCATCCCTCATCCCGGCGCGCTTCTTGCCTCTACAAATCACTTGCGCTTAAGCTCCCAGTAACGCAATCGCAGGAACACTCAACCAGCGACTCGCAGGGTGAATACAGATCAAAATCGCATACGTCTTCCGGTCCACCCGTCATCGTTTCAACTGACCACAAGGGTCTAACCGCGCGGCCTACACGGCGCCCACAGAAGCCGCTGACGCAAAGGCCCGAGGCGGGAGCAAACATGATCTTCGAGACTCGCCATCCTTCGGTCGCTAGTGAATAAAGAGCCCATGCAGTTCAAACGGCCCATGTTCTCGAGGAGAGACCCGCGCTTCTCGACACTCCTTCGGCTGTGCATCGGCTGCGTCCTGATCTCGCTCGGCGGCACGGCCGGCGCGCAGCAAGGTGCGAAGCAGACGGTCAAGAACGCCGACGCCATCGAGTCCTGGCTATACATCGAGCCCTATGAGGTTCGATTCGAAGCGCTGGTGCCCTTTACGCTCTTAGAGAGCCTGATGCCCATCCCGCGGAGCGATGAATCCGTTTTGACCATCGCGGAGCAGGAGGCCGCTGCCGACACGATCCTGCTGCTTTTTCAGGCTCAGACCTCCGTCATCATCGACGGTATTTCGGTTCAGCCATACGAAACGAAACTGGTTTTCTTTGACGAAACGATCACCTCCATCACCCAGGATCCTGTACCCAGTGATTTGGAGACTCGGATTGTCACTGTAGGTCTTATCTACAGATACAGTCTCAAAGGGCCAGCTCATCAGGTCTCGTTGGAGTGGATGGCGTTCAATCCTATTGTCGAACGAGTTCTTGCCACCGTCTTCGCGGGCGAGTACTCCAGGCGCGAGGTGCTCGTGCCCTTCAGCTCTCAGGTGAAGTGGACCAGCGCCTCTGGGCCGCTTCAAGGCCCGGAGATTTCCGCATCATTCCTCGAAGTTCGGGACAAAACGCCTCGCGAGGAGCGGACGGCCGAAGTCACAGAAGCTCTCCTGCGAAACATCTATCGAGCCTTCGATTATCGCCTCGAAGAAGAGATTTACGATGCTCTTGCCGGAAGCGTCACGGGTGATCTCCTCGCAGAGGTCTATCTTGATATTCGACAGGGCCTCGCCATTCAGGCGGAAGGTGGAGCCAGCGCGCGTGTTCATCGGGTCGATCTCCGGGATGGATCTCTCCAATCTACCTTCGGCAGGGACAAAGGCTTCCTCTACACGGCCAGCTGGACAGTCTGGGGCCGCGTTGAGCACTGGGGGCACATCCACGAAAGGCAGAACATCTACACGGCCGACTTTACTGTCGTCCCGGTGGGCTCAACCTGGAGATTTTCTGCCATGAAGGTCCGCCAACAGGAGCGCGTCGACTCCGCGCTTTCGGTTCGGTCCGCTCCAGCTCCAGAGGGTTTCCGGTGATCGAGGCGAGCGGAATCCGCTATTCCTACAGCCGTCAAGGCTTCGAATTGAAAGTCGGTGAGCTGAAGGTGGAGCAAGGCTCCAGCAGCGTGATCCTGGGCCCGAGCGGATCGGGCAAAACAACTCTTTTAAGGCTGCTCTCAGGCATAGTCGTCCCTCAAGCCGGCAGGCTCTCCATCGATGGGCTGGAGATTCCGACGCTCTCGGAGAGCGCGAGACGCCGGTTCCGCCAGCGCCGAGTAGGCTTCGTTTTTCAAAAATTCGAGCTGCTTGACTATTTGAGCGTGCGAGACAATATCCTCCTGCCGTATCGGCTGGGTGGAGACCTGCGGCTGGATGACCAGGTCAAGGCCCGCTGCCTCTCCCTTCTGGACTCCGTCGATCTCTCGGAGAAAGCCGACAGAAAGGTGACTCTGCTCTCAGAAGGTGAGCGCCAGCGGGTGGCCATCTGCAGAGCTCTCATAGCGAGGCCGGCCCTTGTTCTTGCCGATGAGCCGACGGGAAATCTGGACTCAGAGAACGCCGCCCGAGCGATGCAGCTTCTGATTGATGCGGCGGCTGACAACGAGGCGACTCTGCTGGTCGTGACCCATCAGGAGGAGTTCTCGGCGCTCTTTCAGAATGTGTTCCGATTTCTGAAGGGAGAGCTCCTATGACCGGCACTCTCTACCTCGCTTGGCGCTACCTGGTGGCCAATCCGCTCAAAACCGGGGTCCTCTTTCTAACGCTGACTCTCAGTATCTATCTGCCCGTTGCAACCAATAGCGCCCTCGAACGATTGGACGAAAGCTGGCGAGAAAGAGCAGCTCAGACTCCCCTGGTTGTTGGGGCCAAAGGCAGCCGTTTCGATCTGACCATGCACGCCCTCTACTTCAGAGGCACGCCCCCTCAAACCATTGCCATGGACGATCTCGCGGAGATCCAAGATTCCGGGTACGCAGCAGCTTTTCCGCTCTACATCCCCGGTACGACCTCGAGCTATTCCGTGGTGGGTACACGCCTGAGCTATCTCGATTTTCGCGGCCTCCAGATTTCTGAAGGGAAGGCGTTGACGTTCCTCGGTGACTGCGTCCTGGGAGCGAACGTCGCTGCGGATCTCGGAGCGGCGCCGGGAGATCGCCTTCTGACCGATCCCGTCAATGTTTTCCATATCGCCGGGGCGTATCCTCTCGATATGCACATATCCGGCATTCTTAAGCGGACCGGCACCCCCGATGACGACGTTGTGTTCGTCGATCTCAAAACGGCGTGGGTGATCGCGGGGATCGGACACGGCCACGTCGAGCTGGACGATGACGCGGATGAGGCGCTCGTTCTCGAGAGGCGAGACGGCACGATCGTAGCCAACGCTTCGCTGGTGGAATATACGCGGATCACGGAGGAGAATCGCGCCTCATTCCACTTCCACGAGAAGCCGGAAAATCTCCCGATAAGCGCCATTATTGCCGATCCCGATGACGAGCGATCGGCAACTCTTCTCAGAGGGCGCTATCTGTCGCCAAGCTCCGAGACCCAGATCCTGGTCCCGTCGACCGTCGTCGACGAAATCCTTGAGCTGGTTTTTCGAGTGGGACGGATTCTCCAGGCGAGCTATGCCGTCATCATCGCGATCTCCGCGATTTTTTTGGCCCTGGTCGTCTCGCTGTCCATCCGTCTTCGAAAGGGAGAGATGGAAACCCTTCGACTCATCGGAGGGAGCAGGTGGGTGATCTTTCAAATGCACCTGTATGAGTACCTGACGATCCTGCTGGCGGCAGTGCTCGCATCAGCTCTGCTCGATATGACCACCGGGCCCGTAACCGACTCGCTCGTTCGTTCACTTCTTCTCAAGAGATAAGGCATGATTCAAAGAATACTTGCGTGGCTGGTGCCTCTTGGCGTTATCGTGTTCGTCTCTTCATGCGCGGAACGCGAGAACGCGCAGCAAGAGACCGTCGCCATCAACGAGGAGCCTGCCGCCGCCGTAGAGGGGCCGAGGCCCTTGATTGCCGCCTCGAACTATCCCGTCGAGTTCCTGACATCCGAGATGATCGGCGATGCGGCGGAGGTGTGGCTTCCCGTTCCTTCTGGCGAAGACCCCGCGTATTGGAAGCCTGCGGCCGCTGACATCGAAAAAATGCAGTCCGCCAATTTAATTATTCTCAACGGCGCCGGCTATGAGAAATGGTTGCCGACCGTCACGCTCCCGGAAAACAAGATGGTCGATACGGCTCAAGGCTTTTCCGATCAATGGATTACGGATCAACATCCCACCACCCACTCCCACGGCCCTGGGGGAGAGCACACCCACGGCGAGATCGACTTCAATACCTGGCTCGATCTCGACCTTGCGCTTCGGCAGGCAGAGGCCATCAAGGATCGATTGGTTCTGGAGTTTCCAGCCGAAGCGTTGACGATCCAGGAGAACTTCCAGGCCCTGAAACAACGCCTGCTTGAACTGGACCTGAAGCTCGAGGCCGCGCTCGAACCTTGGGCCGACCGGCCCGTGATCGCCTCCCATCCCGTCTACAGCTATCTGGCAAGAGCGCACGGGATTGCCGACCTTGAATCCCTCCATTGGGAGCCCCTTACGGAGCCGAGCGATGAAGACTGGAAGGCGTTCGACGCTCTCCTCTCAAGACACCGGGCGAGCTGGATGCTTTGGGAAGGAGAGCCGAGTGATGGAGCGCGATCGGGCCTCGAGGAAAGGGGCATCACGCCGATCGTGTTCATCACCGGTGGAGCCAGGCCCGATTCTGGAGACTATGTCTCGGTCATGGAAGCGAATATCCAACGACTGACTGAAGCTCTGGATGACAAATGAGCCCTCAAATCGCGGTCGCCGTCGCTGCTCTTGCCCTGGTGGTCTGGCTCAGCCCCACGGTTGCCCTGGCCCACGGATTCGAGGTCGCCCTTCAGCGCCTCAGCGATGATGAGGAAGCGGCTCTCATCGACAGCCGTAGTTATACGGTTGGGGAGATCAAGACGCTCCTGGCCTTGCGCAAGGCGAGGTACCGTCCGGGCCGGGCCATCGAGTTTGGGCTTCAGGACCTCAATCAGACCGCCGCAGAAATCCCCGTCTACACGCGGCTTGCCAAGATAGGGCGCGAGGCTGGGCTGCAGCTGACACCCTCAGAGAAGGAGCAGCTCGATGCGATGGTGGAGGACGCCATGCTCCGCCAGCTCTTTCGAGATGACGTTCTTGCGCGGGTTCCGGAGCCAACCCTAGAGCAGCTTAGGGAGCTCTACGAGAACGTCAAAGACTCAAGATTTCTCGCCCCGGAGCGCCTCTTTGCCCTCGAGATCCACTTAGCCTTTGACTCGGAAGAGGAGGAAGAGGCTTCTCGAACGAAGATTCAAAAATACTGGCAGACCTTGGAGGACGGCGCCGAGTTTCCCGTATTGATCCGATCGATCGAGGATTCTGCCGTATCAGCGGGGCCGCTGCTGATCATGCCTGAGAAAGATACGCGGACGCCGCGCACCCTGATCGAGGCACTTCGCGGTCTTCCGGTAGGAGAATACTCCGAACCCATCAAGTCTGAAAATGCATGGCACCTCATTTATAAGCACTCGGATCAGCCCCAAGGATATATTCCGTTCCATTCCACGACGAGCACGCTTGCCGATGAGTTTAAAGCACGCCATCGCAGCACGCTGACCCAGGATTACTTCGAAGACTTGACCTCTGAGCGCGGACTCTTCTCCGTGCACTCTGCGGCCCTTCTGAGCCAAGGGGAACTGGCGCTTGATAGCGATGTTCTCCTGACGGTCGCCGAGGTGGACATCACGAGGGGCGAATTAACTCAGGCCGCGGGTCTTGAGTTGACACGAGACGTCTCCCTTCGTGAGAAAGAGTTCCGCCGCATCGCTCTGGGGACCTACCCCGTGCAGCAGCGCCTGCTGAGGGTCGTTGCCGAGCGCCGCAATTATTCAGAGCATCCGGAGATCGTGTTTTATCGGACGGCCTTGGAGGAAACATTATTGGTTCGGAAGCTCATCATTTCTGAGCTGGATCCCGCGCGGTTTCAACCCGATGAAGAGGATATTCTTCTCTATCGCGACAGGGAGCTTCTGCAGCGTGGAGAAGATGACGTCCTCGGGATCTTCGATAGGATCTTCCTGAGAACAAATCGCCGGGAAGCCCGAGAGCTCAAAAAAAGCTTCTCCAACGTGACCTCATACGAAGAGTTTCAGCGGCAGGCAGAGCGGGTTGCCGATCAAGAATCCCGGTCGCCCTGGGTGAGGCAGATTCAGAGGTTTAGAGCTCAGATGCCGGAAGCTCTGAGACAGGCGGCTCGGGAACGAGGAGACGAAACGGTTGTGGTCGAGCGTCCTGATTCCGAAACCATAGCCATCTACTGGCTGCACCGTGGCCCCTCAGAAGCGGCCTTATCCGCGCAGGCAAGGCGTCGAATCGAGTCGAACGTCCTTCAGAATCGCATTCAGGACCAAGTGGATCGAGTTGTCGGTACAGAGTCGGCCTCTACCGAGATGGAGTGGACGCTGAGACTTTATAACTAGTACTGGTCCCCTGTTTGACGAGTCCCCTGCCGCTATTTCTGCGACTTTCCGCATCAGCCTGACGAAAAATTCCTCGCTCTCGCGCTCGGCTTACTTTCACCGCGGGCTGCTGGCGGTCGCCGACGCGGCCCCCCCCAGCCCCACCCAAAAGGGCAGAAGCAAAAACCCCGCCTTGGTTTATCAAGGCGGGGTTTTCTCATGGGCCGGATCGGCTCATGAGTCGAGCGCGAGGCTCGCGATCAGTTGCAGATCGACAGGTCGTCGATACCGCACTCGATGATGTCTCCGGGGCCGGAGCCATCCGAGCACTGGACCCGCAGCTCGATGTTGCCGGCAGGCACCGTGGCCGAAGCCGCGGTCCAGCTGGCGCCCAAGACCGAGTCGCCGTTGGAAACGACCGTGTTCCAGGCGCCACCGTTGACGCGATACTGAACGTTAAAGAAGTCGCCGCTATCGTCGTTGCCGTCGCGTTGACCGTGGAAGTAGTTAAACGCCAGGGTCGACGTGCCGGTGACGTTGAAGGTCGGCGAGGTCAGGATGCAGTTTCCGCCGTCCACGTCGGCATTGCCGGCGCTGGAGTTTGTGGCGGTGTACAGCGAGTTGCTGCCCGAGGCGGAACCGTTTGGCTGGGTCGTGACGCCGCCGCTGCTCTGCTGGCTCGGGTTGCCGATCACGTAGGCGCCGGTGGAGCAGGTGCTGCCGCCGTCGTTGGCCCAGCCGGTAGCCGTGCCGCTCTCGAAGTCGTCATCCACAGCGCAGGTGCCGCCACCGCCGCCGCCGCTCTCGAAGACGCGGACGTTGGAGAAGACGGAGTTGTTGTTCAAGGCGCCGGAATCCTTATCGTTGACCAGCACCAGGAACATGTTGGAGCCGGTGAAGAATTGGCCGACCGGGATGGTGTACGTGACCGTTCCGCCCGCGTAATTGTCGAAATCGGTGATGCCGTAATTCTGCGTGCCGTGCACCTTGAAGATACGGTCCTGAGACAGGGTGTTGTCCTCATCGAGGCCGATACCGTGGATTTCGCCCTGGCTCGTGGAGGAGAAGTCGAATTCGACGACGGTGTTGGCGGTCACGTTGAAGGTCTGGGTCGTCCGGCGCCAGGTGTTGCCGGTCAAAGTGATGGTGTCACCGCCGTTGGAGACGGCGACCTGGCTGGAGCCGTCCTGGGTCGCGAAGGACACCGTGCCGGTCGCGTCCCAATCGATGCAGTTGGTGCCATCGCAGGTGCCGCCCCCGCCGCCGCCGCCGCCACCGCCGCCGGAGCAGGAGGAAGGCACGCTGAAGCCGTTGGTGGGGTTGCGGCTGTTGGCGCCGCCGGAGATGGCGTTGCTGCCGAGGCCGAAGGCGGCGAAGGCATCCCAGAGGTCGCACACATCGGCACCTCCGAAGTTGTCGGCAGCAGCCTGAATGATGGCGTCTCGGCTATCGACGAAGGTGGGTCCGCACGTGGTGTTCTTGAAACCCTCGTTGATGTAGAACATGGTGCGCTTGTTGCCGGCCTCGTTCGGATCGTTGATGTCGAAGTTGACGAGGTCAGGCTCGAAGCCGTGCTTGTCGATCATCGCCCAGTAGACCTCCCAGATGGCCTGGCCCCAGCGGGAGCCGACGCCGTGGGGCACCTGGGCCCCGTTGATCGACTCGTAGGTCCAGTTATTGACCGAGTTGTCGGTCGAGTAAGGAAGGTCGCGGATGCCGGCGGAGTCGAAAAGGTAGCCGCCGATGCCGCGCACGTCAGTGCCGGCGTCACCGGGCTCGTGGGTATAGATCAGGCCCAGCACATCAGACCAGCCTTCGCCGGGCTGCTGGGTATTGCCGAGGCAGCCAGAAGTGCTCGGGCCACCGACCTGGCGAATCGAGATGCCGTGGGCGTATTCGTGAATGATCACGCCGTGGTCGTAGTCGCCGTCACGAGCGGGCGTGGCGCGGTTGCAGCTGAACATCTGCATGCGCGGGTTGAAGCCATCCGGAGGGGTGGCAAAGTTGGCGTTGCAGTTGCCGGAGCCGTCGAGGGCGTCGGCGTTGACCGAGTCGCTGCCGGCGCCGCCGCGGCCAAAATTGCTCTCCTGGAAGTTACCGCCAACCTCGTCGAATCCGTATTGGTACTGGATATCGTGGAGGATGTTGTTCCAGTAAAAGAGATTGGTGACCGCCGCCCCGATGGAGTTCGAGGGGGCCGTCGAAAGGTTGATGGGAAAATCGCAGACGCCGCCCGAGCAGGTCGGCTGGCCCGGATCGCAGCTGTTGTTGGCGTCCCGATCGGCGCAGGCATGCACGTTGTTGCCGTCCATGATGCCGCTGCCCGAGAACCAGTCGTTGGGCGACGCGGTGGCGTCTTCCGGGTTGATGACGAGGGTGCGGCCGTCGCCCGGGGGCAGCGGGGTGACGTTGTTGGGGCTCTCGGCCGGCTGGGCGAAGACGCGGAAGGAGTCGTCGGAGACCCAGTCGAAACGGGTCCAGACGGTGGCGTTCTGGGCGTCGACTGTGAAGTCGTAGTAGTGCAGGCCGTCGAGGGTTTCGATCTGGAAGTTCCAGACCAGCTTGACGTCGCTACCCACGGGTATCCACATCAGCTCGGCCTGGATCTCTTTGAAGGACAGGCCCAGGTTGTCGACGAGCGTCGTCTGAGCGGCCGTATCGGCCAGGCTCGTCAGGGTACGCGGCGCGGCCCCGAGGCTGAGTCCCGCGTTTTGG
>JBCCLG010000043.1:0-14925 GCA_039027015.1 Acidobacteriota bacterium
ATCGACTCGCGGTAAAGAGCGCGGTAGGCCTCCAGGCTGCCCAACGCGGCGCCTTCGGCAATCTCTTCTTTCACAGGAATCATGATGTCTCCAAAAACGAGGCCCCGAGGGCCCCGAGGGTTCGGTTGATTCTTTTAGGGATCGATTGCGGCGCCCGCGCCGCGCGGCACCCGCACGTTCTCCACCATCTCCTGGATCTCGGGCGGCGGTGGCGGCGTGAGGCGCGAGACCCCCAGGGTGATCACCAAATTGAGGACCATGCCCAGGGTCCCGATGCCCTGGGCGCTGATGCCAAAAGCGAAGGGCGGCATGCCGAAGAAGCGGTTGCCGATGATGTAGAACGCCGTGAAGCCGATGCCGACGACCATCCCGGCGATGGCGCCCTCGCGATTGGTGCGCTTGTCGAAGATTCCCAGCAGGATCACGGGGAAGAAGCTGGCCGCGGCGAGCCCGAAGGCGAAGGCCACCACCTCGGCGACAAAGCCCGGAGGGTGGATGCCGAAGTATCCGGCCACCAAGACCGCCCCGAAGATCGTCAGGCGCCCCACCAGCAGACGCGTCGCCTCGGAGGCCTCGGGGTTGATCAGCTTGGCGTAGATGTCGTGGGCAAACGAGCTGGAGATCACCAGCAGCAGCCCCGCCGCGGTTGAGAGAGCGGCCGCTAAGCCGCCGGCGGCCA
Organism: Acidobacteriota bacterium; assembly: GCA_039027015.1. Classification (GTDB taxonomy): domain Bacteria; phylum Acidobacteriota; class Thermoanaerobaculia; order Multivoradales; family J023; genus JAUIJL01. The sequence goes on from JBCCLG010000043.1 coordinate 680, forward strand.
CCAGCGCGATGACCCACGGCGCCAGACCCGCTACCTCGGGGGTTGAGAGCACGATGATGTCTCGATCGATCGTGATCTCGTTGCTGGCGGCATCCGGCGTGAGCTGCAGCGAGCCGTCGCCGTTTTTATCCTCGAGCTGGAGGAGCCCCGTGGCCTCCCAACTCTCCACCCACTCGAGGGCCCGGGCGTCCTCGAGCCGCGCGTCGTGGAGGGTATCGATCAGGTTGAAGCGCGCAAAGGCGGCGAGGGCCGGGGCCGTGGTGTAGAGCAGGGTGATGAAGAGCAGCGCCCAGAACGCCGAGTACCGGGCCGCCCGCACGTTCGGCACGGTGTAGAAGCGCACGATCACGTGGGGCAGGCCGGCGGTGCCGACCATCAGCGCGAGGGCGATGCAGAAAACGTCGAGCTGGGTTTTCGACTGAAAGGGCGCGGTGTATTCGTGAAAGCCCAGGTCGACCTGAATGGCGTTCAGCTTCTGCGTGATGTCAGAGAAGGTAAAAGACAGCTGCGGAATGGGGTTGCCGGTCAGCTTGGCCGAGATGGCGATCGCGGGGATCAAAAAGGCGACGATCAGCACCGAATATTGGGCGACCTGCGTCCAGGTGATGCCCTTCATGCCTCCCACCACCGCGAAAAAGGCCACGATCGCCATGCCGATCACCACGCCCCAGGTGATCGAAACGCCGAGAAAGCGCGAGAAGACCACGCCGACGCCGCGCATTTGACCGGTGACGTAGGTGATCGAAACGAAAACGGCGCAGATGGCGGCAACCACCCTCGCGATCTGGGAGTAGTAGCGGTCTCCCACGAAGTCGGGCACGGTGTATTGACCAAACTTCCGCAGATAGGGCGCCAGGAGAAGGGCCAGCAGCACGTAGCCGCCGGTCCAGCCCATCAGGTAAACCGCGCCGTCGTAGCCCATGAAGGAGATCAGCCCGGCCATCGAGATGAAGGACGCGGCGGACATCCAGTCGGCCGCCGTCGCCATGCCGTTGAAAACGGGCGGAACGCCCTGGCCGGCGACGTAAAAACCTTTGGTGTCGCGAACTCGATTCGAATAGCCGATGTATAGATAGGCGCCGAAGGTGAGGGCGACGAAGGCGAACGTCCAGGCTTCTGTGGGGGTCCAATCCATGGCTTTCATCACTCCTCGTGGACGTCGAACTCGCGGTCGATCGCGTCCATGCGCCAGGCGTAGACAAAGATCAAAACCACAAAGACATACATGGAGCCCTGCTGGGCCCACCAGAATCCGGCCGGCAGCTTGCCGATGAGAAAGTCCATCGGAAAGAGAATCGCGAACCCGAGGGACACCAAAGCCCAAATCGAGAGAAGAACGGCGATCAGGCGGCGGTTGCGGCGCCAGTAGCGCTGACGCGCCTCGCGGTCGGCGGAGGTCTGGGCCGGAGCCGCTAGTGAGTCTTGGGTCGGGGCGTCTGGGGCCGGGTTTGGATCATCGGGCATCTCGATCTCCTGGGTGAATAGCGGGAAAGTGGATTCTTTGGAGGCTCGGCGGCCTTCCTAAAACTGAAAAACCTGAAAGGTCAGCTGCACAAGCTCGCGATCCGGCGAGCCGTCCAGGCCGAGCTGCCCGTAGGCCAGGCGCAGAACTCGGCGGTGCCCGTCGAGGCGGTAGTTCACTCCTACCAGCAGCTGATCCTCATCGGCCTGGAGGTCGTCGCGGAAATCCCGCTCGGCGTATTGGATCCACGGCTGGATTTTGCTGCCGCCCAGAAGGTAGCCGGCCTCGAGGAGCAGGGCGTCCTGCTCGGGAAGCGAGGGGAACGTTTCGCCGCCGTCATAGCGGATGAAGTCGGCCTGCAGGGTCAGGGCCGAGCCGCCGTCGCCGATCGGCTGATCGTAGAAGACGTCAAAGCCCAGGGCCCGATAGTCGTCCTCGACGTCGAAGCTGGCGCCGAAGGACAGATGGCGCCGGGCTCCCAGGGTGTTGCCCGTGTAGAACATCACCGGCTCCGGATCCAGCACGTGGTACATCACTCGACCCGCAAAGCGGAAATCGTCGGTCGCGGTTCGATCGCCATCGTAGATTCCTAAACGATACTCGAATTTGTCGCGCCGCGCGGTTCCTCGAATCTGCACGCCGTAGTCGCGCCCGATACGCGACTGGGTGGGCGCGGAGTTGAGAAAGGAATAGGGGCCGTAGTCGGAGGTCAAATGGGTGGCCGCGGACTGCGTCGAGTTTCTCGACAGCGGGATCAGCAGCAGGCCCATGTCGACTTTGAAGGTCGCGCTGGGGCTGTAGGTGATGAAGAAGTCCTGAATGAACACGTCTTCATCGATCTTCTCGCCCTGGGCGTTGGTGCGACCGATATTCGGGCTGTCGGTCTCTAAGAAGAAGGTCCACTTTTTAGACAGCGTGCCGCCCATCATCAGCCGCAGACGGCGGAAGTAGAGATTTTCCAGGCTATCGCCCGAAATCAGCTCTTCGGAGTCGGCGCGCATCACGGCGAGAAAGCCAAATTTGATCGAAGACTCGCCGTCTTTGGAATTCACCCGCCACTGCGCCGCGGCGGGTCCCGCGATCAGCAGGACGAGAAGCGCGCAGGAAAAGGCCCGGATCGCGGATCGAAAATTCATCCGAATCTCCTTGTTGAAGGCTGCGGAGCGGGCGAGGCGCCCGCCTCGAGTTGGAGGCTGAACTGCTCGACCTCTGCAGCACGGACCATGCCAGCTCAGAAGGACTCATTTCGATTCGTTTTGTATCGTTTCGACTCGACTAGCCGAAGGATACATGGCCCATCTCCTGAAATTGACTCATAACAAATCGAATCGATTCATATTGATCCATCAGGGGACGTAACGATACACTTCGGCCATGGCCCTTTCAGAAAGCCTCTCCTCTTCCCGGTCCTCCTCGGGTCTCGCCTCCGGCCGCGCTCCCGAGGGGCTCTCCATCGCCTCACGGCTGCTGCAGGCCTGCCCTTCGCCGGCCTTCCTTATCGCGGAGGGCGGCTCGCTCCTGGAGGCCAACGCCGCGGCCGTCGAGGCTCTGGGGCTCGGCGGCAGCGCGGCCGGCCTGCCCATCCGAGATCTTCTCGGCGTCGGCTGGCGCGAGCTCCTGGTGATCGCCAAGGCTGGCCGAGGCGGCGGCGACCTGGTGGCCGACATGGCGATTCGCGGGCAGAGGCGCAGCGCTCGGGTGCGCCTCGAGCCGATCGAGACCGGCGCCGGGCCGGTGGTCGCCGCCTTCCTGGAGCTTGCGTCCGAGCGCCGCGCGTCGGAGCGCGCCGAGCGTCCGGCGGCCGGCTTCGAGTCGATTTTCGGCCACGACCCCGAGCTTCTCGCCACCAAGGAGGCCGCCGCCCGCTTCGCGCGCACGCTGCTGCCGATCCTCCTGCTGGCCGAAACAGGAACGGGCAAAGAGCTGCTGGCCCGCGCGCTCCACGAGGCCAGCCCGCGGAGCCAGCAGCCCTTTGTGGCCATCAACTGCGGCGCCCTCTCCGCGCATCTTCTCGAAAGCGAGCTTTTCGGCTACGCCCCCGGCGCCTTTACCGGCGCCAGCCGCGAGGGTCACGAGGGCAAGATCGGCTCCGCCCGCGGCGGCACCCTCTTTCTCGACGAGGTCGCGGAAATGCCCGGCCCGCTCCAGGCCCTGCTGCTGCGGGTGCTCGAGGACGGCACCTACTATCGCGTGGGCGAGAGCGTACCGCGCCAGGCCGACGTGCGGCTGATTTGCGCCACCTGCAGGGATCTCCCGCACCTGGTGGCCGACGGCGCCTTTCGCCAGGATCTCTTCTACCGCATCCACGGCGTCTGCCTCTCCCTGCCGCCCGTGCGCCGCCGGCGGGACGTCTCGGACCTGATCGACCACCTCCTCGACCGACTCGCAGAGCCCTCCTCGGCCCCCAGGGCGCCCCTCTCGGAGGAGGCTCGCGCGCTGATGGTGGAATCGCGCTGGCCCGGCAACGTCCGCCAGCTCAAGACCGCCCTCCAGCACGCCCTGATTCTGAGCGACGGCGGCGAGATTCGGGTGGAGCACCTGCCGGCCAGGGTCGAAACGATGATCGGCGGCCGCACAGACGACGGCGCCGAAATGCCGGGCGCCGCAGTCCCAGGCGCCGCAGTCCCAGGCGCAGAAGGGACAGGGGCAGAAGGGACGGGCGCGGAAGGGGCGGAGGTGCCTGAAGCTAAGGTGGAGGGAGCCGCGGCGAAGGACGGCGAGGAGAGTCAGCCCGCCGAACGCGGGGCGGCAGGGGCCGCGACGCCGCCGGCCGCCGAGCCTCGAGGGACGCCCTCGGAGACCCTGGCCGAGAGGCAGCTTCGGCGTCTGGTTGAGGCCGTCGAGGCCTCGGGCGGCAACCTCAGCAGGGCTTCTAAGTCCCTCGGTATCGCCCGCAGCACCCTCTACCGTCGGCTGCGCAAGCACGGGCTCATCGAGTGAACCCTCCCGATCCGCGGCTGAGGCCGCTTCTGCTGCTCGTTTTCCTCCTCGGCTGCCTGGCCTTCGGCTATCCGGCGCTGGTTCTTTTCTCGGTGCCGGGCACCTTTCACGGGCTGCCCGTTCTGCCCTTCGCCCTCTTTGCCGCCTGGCTGCTCATGATCCTCGCCATCGCCTGGCTGAGCGAGGGCCAGTAGATGTCTCCCTGGCTGCTCCTGCTCACCGCGGCGTGCTACCTCGCGACGCTCTTCGCCATCGCCTGGTGGGGGGACCGCCGGGCCGAGCGAGGGCAGAGCCTGATCGCCAATCCGTGGGTCTACGCTCTTTCGATGGCGGTCTACTGCACCGCCTGGACGTTTTACGGCAGCGTCGGCAGCGCGGCGACCGGCGGACTCTCCTTTCTCACCATCGGCCTCGGCCCGACTCTGGGGGCCGTGCTTTCTCTCGTGGTCCTGCGCAAGATTCTGCGCATCAGCAAACTCGAGCGCGTGACGTCGATCGCCGACCTCGTGGCCTCGCGCTACGGCAAGAGCCGGGCCCTCGGAGCGCTGGTGACGGTGATCGCGGTTCTCGGCCTGGTGCCGTACATCGCGCTTCAGCTCAAGGCGATCACGACTTCTTTCCTGCTCGCGTCCTCGGCGAATCCGGCGCGCGCGTCGGCCGAGACCGTCGGCCAAACCTCCTTCGGGGTCGCCCTGGTGCTCGCCGCCTTCGCCATTCTCTTCGGCACTCGCAGCCTCGATCTCACCGAGCGTCACGAGGGCCTGGTGCTGGCCGTGGCCTTTGAGTCGGTGATCAAGCTGGTGGCTTTCCTGGCCGTGGGTTTGTACGTGACCTACGGCCTTTTCGGCGGCCCTGGCGAGCTCTTCGCGCAGGCCGCGGCCACCGCCGAGCTGGCGCCGCTGCTGATCTTCGACGGTGCCTGGGACGCCTGGTCGAGCACGCTCTTGATCTCGATGCTGGCGTTTTTCTTCCTGCCGCGCCAATTTCAGGTGTCGGTGGTGGAAAACGTTGAGGAGTCACACCTCCAGCGCGCCGCCTGGCTCTTTCCCCTCTACCTCTTCGCGATCAACCTTTTCGTTCTGCCCGTCGCCTTGGCCGGACGCCTGAGGCTGGGGCCTGCGGTGGACGCCGACACCTTTGTGCTCAGCCTGCCTCTCGCCGAGGGTCAGGGGCTCCTGGCCCTCCTCGTGTTCATCGGCGGGCTGTCGGCGGCCACCAGCATGGTGATCGTCGAGTGCGTCGCCCTCTCGACCATGGTGTCGAACGACCTGGTGCTGCCGCTTCTGCTGCGCAAGGCCCTCGATCGGCGGGATCCCGGGGTCGGCGTGCTGCTGCGCCGGGTTCGCAGGCTCGCCATCGTGGCGATTCTGGCCTTCGGACAGCTCTACCTCCTGGCCACCGCCGCCGAGGTTCCCCTCGCCTCGGTGGGCCTGATCTCGTTCGCCGCCGTGGCGCAGCTGGCGCCGGCGATCCTCGGCGGCCTGTACTGGCGCGGCGGCACGCGACGCGGCGCCCTCGCGTCCCTCATCGCCGGCATGGCCGTTTGGGGATACACCCTGCCGCTGCCGAGCCTGGTGGGCACCGGGCTGCTGCCCGCCTCCTTCCTCGAGAGCGGACCCTGGGGGATCGCCTGGCTGCGCCCCCACGCGCTCCTCGGCCTCGAGGGGCTCTCGCCGATCGCCCACTCGATCTTCTGGAGTCTGCTCGCCAACGTGAGCTGCTATCTCGCCTTCTCCTCGAGCGGCGGCCGGTCCGCCCTGGAGGTCGCCCAGGCGCGGCGCTTCGTCGACGTGATGAAGCGCACCCCCGAGGCCGGATCCACCCTGGACCTCTCGATCTGGCGCGAAAGCACCCCCCTCACCACCCTGCGCTCCCTGCTCGAGCGCTTCCTCGGGCGCCGGCGGACCGAGCGCGCGCTCCGCGACTACTTCACGTCCCGGCGCCTCGATTTGGCGAGCACCACCCACGCCGACGCGGAGCTGATCGCCCACGCGGAGAAGCTGCTCGCCGCCACCACCGGCGCCGCGTCGGCGCATATCGCCATGGCGTCCGTGGTCCAGGAGCAGGAGCTTTCGGTGGCCGAGGTCCTCCAACTGCTCGACGAGAGCTCCCGGGTCTTGGCCACCAGCCGGGAGCTGAAGGAGAAGTCCAGGCAGCTCGAGGCCACCAGCCAGCGCCTGTGGTCCGCCAACCAGCGCCTGCGCGAGCTCGACGGACTCAAGGATGACTTTCTCGCCACCATGGCCCACGAGCTGCGCACCCCGCTGACCTCGATCCGCTCCTTTACCGAGATCCTCCACGACCATCCCGATCTCAGCCGCTCGGAGCGCGACCGTTTTCTCGGCATCGTGCTCAAGGAGAACGAGCGCCTGACGCGCCTGATCAACCAGGTGCTCGATCTGGCGAAAATCGAGGCCGGCGAACCCGCGGAGTCTCGGGTGGCGGTGCGCCTGGGAGACCTCGCCGAGGAGGCCATGGAATCTCTCGGCCAGCTGGCGACCGAGCGCGGCGTGCGCCTGGAGTTTCGGAGCCCGGCGGATCCCGAGCTGAGGCTCCATCGCGACCGCATGATGCAGGTTCTGCTCAATCTGCTCGGCAACGCCCTCCACTGGGCCCGCGGCCGAGTCACGCTGTCGATCGAGATCGCGGAGGACGAGCTGCGGCTTGCGGTGGACGACGACGGCCCCGGAATTCCGGAGAGCGATCGCGAACGGATCTTCGAAAAATTCCATCAACCGCCCGTGCGCCCCGAAGGCACGACGCGCCCTCGGGGCACCGGCCTCGGGCTGCCGATCTGCCGCGGCGTGATCGAAAATCACGGCGGACGCATCCGGGCGACCGCGAGCCCCCTCGGCGGCGCACGACTTCTCCTGAGCCTCCCGCTGCGCGGGCCCTCGAGCTCCTCGAACCCCGCTGCCGGGAGTCCCGAAGCCCGCTCCCCTCACTCCCACCCCCAGCCTGGAGAAACCGATGCCGCCCGCTGATTCCCCGCCGCGCCCCCGCCCCAGAGTTCTGGTCGTCGACGATGAGCCCAACATCGTTCTCTCTCTGGAGTTTCTCCTCGGCCAGGAGGGCTACCGCGTGAGCGTCGCCCGCAGCGGCCGGGAGGCTCTCGAGCGCGCCCGCGACGAGGGGCCGGACCTGGTGCTTTTGGACGTCATGCTGCCCGACTGCGACGGCTTCGAGGTGTGTCGACGCCTCCGCGCGGCGGGGTCGACGCCGAAGATCATTCTCCTCACCGCGCGCGGCAGGGAGGCCGAGCGGCTGCGCGGCCTTGACCTCGGAGCGGATCTCTACGTCACCAAGCCGTTTTCGACCCGCGATCTCATGGCAGCCGTGAGGCGATGCCTCGGCGATGCCGCCGCCTCGCCCGGGGACCCGGCAGGTCCGCCGGAAGGGCCCGACCGGGCCGAGGATGCGCCGACGTGAGCCGCGCCGCCAAGACCGCTCCCTCCGCCCCCGACCCGGCGGCGGCCGAGCCGCGCAGGCTGGCCCGGGCCATGCGCGGAGCCCTCGCCAGCCTGCGGGCCGCGGCCGAAACCCTGGAGCGCTTCCCGGGGATGGACGCCGAGACCAGGGCCCGGCTCCACGCCGTGATCGGCGAGGAGAGCGAGGCCCTCGGCAGCCTGATCGGAGCGCTCGAGGCTCGGGACGCCGCCGACGCCGGCGAGAGGAGCGAGCCGATTGCAGCGCGGGAGCTGCTCTCGGGCTTCGCGGCGGCCGCCGAGAGCCAGGGACTGCGAGCCTCGAGCCGCGCCTCGGCGAATCTCGAGGGGCGCAAGGCGGTGCTCGAGTGCGAGGCCCTGCTCGCCGCCGCCGGCTCTTTCTTCGCCGCCCTGCGCCGAGATTTTGCGGTGCTCTCGTGCGATCTCGGGGCCGAGGAGGTGGATCAACACCTGCTGATCGACGGCTCGTGGGGCCTCGCCCCGGAGGACGAGACGCGGCTCCAGGACTGGCAGGGTGCGGCCCTCGATGACGCCCTGAGACCGGCCGCCCGATCCCAGGGCGGCGAGGCCTGGTTTGCCCTCGACCGCCAGGATGCGGCGCCCGAGCGCCGAGCCCACGTGCGTCTTCTGATGCCCTTGGCCGATCCTTGAGCGGCATTCGTGCGAAGGCTAAGGGGCCCCACTTCTACACACCCGAGAGGATCCATGGACCCCACCACCGCACCCCCCGCCGCGCTCGAGGAGCCGCTCGGCTCAGAAGCCCGGGCCGATCCGGCCAAAAAGCAGCTCGCCCTCTTCGCCGTCCTGTCGCTCGTAACCCTCGGACTCGGGGGCTGGCTGACCTCCCTGGGCCTCGGCCCGTGGTATGACGCCCTCAAAAAGCCCTGGTTTCAGCCTCCCGGATGGGTTTTCTCCCCGGCCTGGACGCTGATCTTGAGCCTGCTCGCCGTCGCCACCTGGCGCGTCGCTCAGTCAGGCGCCCGGGCCCGTATGGCGCTCTGGCTCTACGGCGTTCAGCTCGTTCTCAACGCCGGCTGGTCGCTCTTTTTCTTCGCGCTCAAAAGCCCGGCCTGGGCTCTTGGCAACATCCTGATTCTCAACGCGGTGGTGGCGGCCATGATCGCGACCTACGGCAGGCTCCACCGCGCGGCGGGCTGGATGCTCGTGCCCTACATCCTCTGGCTCGGCCTGGCGACGGCGATCAACGCCTGGATCGTGATGAACAACTAGCCGGCCGGCCGGCTGGCTCAGGGCTCGAGGTAGTTGGTGACCAGGAAGAGGTCGCTGATCGTCTCGGCCTTCTCGTAGACCACCATCGCGCCGTCGGGGGACCACACCGGATAGCGCAGGTAGCCGGTGATCGCACGATTGTCGGTGAGCTGGCGCCTGTCCCGGGTCTCGAGATCTACCCACCACAGGTTCCAGACGCCGCCGCGCTGGGCGGCGTAGAGCACCCGGCGGCCGTCGGGGGAAAAGCTGTAGGGCCAGCTGTGGCCGGGCTCGGTCACCACGACCACGGGCTCGCCGCCGTCGAGGGGCGCGACCCACAAATGGCTGGTGCCCTCGCCCTGCCGGACCTGGTAGGCGAGGCGCTGGCCGTCCTGGGACCAGGCGGGAAAGGCGGCGGACTCTTCGTGGAAGGTCAGGCGCCAGGGCGACGCCTGGCCTAAATCGTGGATCCAAACATCGAGTCCCTGGCCGCCGCGCGGCGAATGGAAGGCCACGCGGTCCCCCGCTCTCGAAACGGTGGCCCAGTCGGCGTCGCCCTCGAGACTCAGCAGGCTCTCGTCTTCCGAAGTCTCGGGGTCAAGAGCCCGCAGGGTCTTGGCTCCCTCCGCGGAGGTCGAGGTGTAGGCGATGCGCCCGTCGGGCAGCCAGGACGCATGGCTGTTGGTTCCTTCGCCCGCGGTCAGGCGGCGCCTCTCGCCGCCGCCGAGCGGCTCGAGGAAGACGTCGATATCGACCCCCGACGACCAGTGGTCGAAGGCCAGCAGCGGCGCGTTGGGCGCGAAGGACGGGCGATTGTGCCGGTCGTTGCCGCGGGTGAGCGGCTGCGGCGGCCCGGCCGGCCGACCCGCGGCTTTCAGCTCGAGACGCCACAGGTTGCTGCGCGTCTGGTAGGCGGAATAGAGCAGGTGCCGGCCGTCGCGCGAGAGGTGGGGCTGGCGGATGCTGGAGAGCCCCACCCCCGCCACCTCCTCGGGCGCGCCGCGAGGCTCGAGGGTTGCGGGATCGAGGTCGAGACGCCAGAGGGAGGTCACTTCTCGGGAGCGGCCGGCGAAAAAGAGCGTCCGGCCGTCGCGCGAGAGTGCGGGGTCAAAGGCGCGAACGGGCTCGCGCACCAGGGGCAGCAGCTCGCCGCTGTCAACGTCGACCGCCCACAGCTCGCCCTCGCTCCTCAGGGTCGCGTTGAAAACCACGTGACGGCCGCTGGGCGTCCAGGTCGGCGAGGCGTGGCCCCCGGGCGGACTCGAAGGCTCCGTGAGCCGGCGCACGCGCCCGCTCTCGAGGTCGAGGGTGGCGATCACCGAGGGCGAGAGGGCGGGGGCCGCGGTCTCCGCGAGGAAGGGCGAGCTTTCGGTTTGAAAGGCCAGGCCCGAGCCGTCGGGCGACCAGGTCGCTCGGGCGCCGTAGGCCACCAGAGGACGGGGCTCGGCGCCCTCCGAGTCGGTCAGCCACAGGCCTCCTGAATCCCGCGCGGTGTAGACGATGCGCGGGCCCGCGGGCTCCCACTCAGGCTCGATAGCCTGCCCCTCTCCGGCGGCCAGACGCCGGGGCGGCCGGGTGCTGTTGAGCTCCTGAATGAAGAGGGAGAAGGTGCCGTCGGCCCCTTCCCCGCTATACACGGCCCGTCGACCGTCGGGGGAGAACGAGCCGTCAAACTCGAGGCCGGCGCCGGTGGTGACCCGAGACGGGTTGAAGAGCCCCGGCGCCTGGGACTTCTCGGCGGGCCTCGACGCCCAAAAGGCCAGCGAAGCTAAAAGCAGCGCGGCCAGGCTGATCCACAGCGCGGGGGAGGTTCGCCGCGCTGCGCCCGCCGCCTGGGGAGCGGCGACCCCCGCACCCGGCGCGCCCTCCTGGGGGCGCGCGCCCCAGCTCACCCCGCCGAGTCGCCCGACGATCTCGCCGGCGGAGGACGGCCGGTCTTCCGGGTCTTCGGCCAGACATTCGTGGATCACCTCTTCCCAGGCCTGGGAGATCTCGGGCTTGAAATCCCGAGGTCTGGCCGGCGGCTCGCTCACCCGCTTGACCAGGAGCTGCATGGGGTTGGCGGCGCTGTAGGGCTTGCGCCCGGTCACCATCTCGAAGAGCACCACCCCGAGAGCGTAGAGATCGCTGCGCAGACTCACCGGCTCGCCCTTGATCTGCTCGGGGGCCATGTACTCGGCGGTGCCGAGAATCAGCTGGTCCGCGGTCAGGGGCGTGCGCGAGGGGTCGTTGGGAAGAATCGAGCGCGCCAGCCCGAAGTCGGTCACCACCACGCGGGTCCCGCTCTCGGTCGGCACCAGCATGACGTTGTTGCTTTTGAAATCCCGATGCACCACCCCGGCGTCGTGGGCGGCCGAGAGGGCGGCGCACATCTGCGTCGTGAGGTCGAGGGCCTGGTCCGTATCGAGGGCGCCTTTTTTGGCCAGATAGTCCTCGAGGGTCTCGCCGTGGAGAAGCTCCATGGTGACGAAGGTGACCGGCAGACTGCCGCCTAGGGACGGCACGTCAAGCGGCGTTTCGTAGACGTCGAAAAGCCGGCACACGTTGGGGTGCGTGACCTTGCGCGCCAGCTGAATCTCGCGCTGGAAGCGCCGCGCGATCGCCCGATCGCCGATATTGCGCCGGCTCAGGAATTTGATCGCGATGCTCTCGTCGAGCAGCCGGTCGCGGGCCTCGTACACCTCGCCCATGCCTCCCTCAGCGATAAACCGGACGATGGTGAAGCGATCGGCAACCACGGTGCCGGGAGACATGATCAGCTTCACAAAGGGTGCTCGTGCCGGTTCAGAGACAGGGCCAGTGGGTTGTTCAAGGGGAGATGGCCCGCCGAGGATAACACTGAGGCCCAACGCAAATCGCGCCCTGAGCGGAGCCCAGAGCGCGATTCCCTAACCGACCCGAAGGCCGCTTAAAACGTCACGGGCACTGCGCGTTCGGCGGAGTGCAGGAGAAGACGAACGTGGTCGGGGTGCCGCATCCTCCGGTGACCGCTTGCAGCACCTTGTCTTCAACCGCCGTCACCCCGGCAGGGTGGGCCGGCAGGGAAGCTCGCTCGGCCTCGGTCAGGCTGTTGCGGTACTCGGCGTCGCGGAGAGCACGGACGGTGTCGATCTTCTTCATGGAAGAGACTCCTATAGGTTGCGGTTGGCGGGACCTGGCGCGGGAGACGTCGAGGCTTCTCGGCGCGCTCCCGGCGAACCAGAGAAAGGCGGGGCCGATGACGAAACGGCGCAGCCACCACTTATTTCGCTCGAAATCGTCAGCCGATTCAGCCCCTTCACGGTCTTTAAAGCCTGAAATTTCAGCATATATGTCGCTTCACGGCCCAATAAAGCAGGTTTTTAGCGCATTTTCTGCAGGCGAGTACCTCGCGTAGGCGCCCTTCGGCCACGCCTTTACTTGCAGGTTCTTTACAAGCCCGCGCCGCCATCCCGAGCGCCAGGCGCCGCCCGAGCCGCCTTTTGGCAAGCGCTTCGATCACCGGCGAAGCCTCACAAAGAGGCGGGCTGACCTACCGAACGTTCGGCATATTCATTCTGAAACGCGCCTTCTTTCGGTCGATCCCTCGCAGGACAGCTTTGGTCACGGAATCTGCGCGATCTATCACTTCAAATTTGTTTATATAAATTTGCAAGGTCAAACCTGCTATTATGTTGCCGTTACGTTCCTTTCGAGCCTTGAGAAGAATTCCAGATAAGGCATTCTCTCAATGCGAACCCCCATCTATCCCCTGCATCAGGAGCCTTGCATCGTGCCACGAGGTCCTGCAGCCACCCCCACGAGTCCCTCAGGAGTGCATCCCGAGGGCTGATCTGACCTGCCCTCCCGCAAAGCCCTGAATCATCTCTCGGACGGACTGCTGCCCCAACCGCAGGCCGAGGCACGGCTGCCGACGCGCGAGAAAAGGACGCTGAAACATCCTTCAGTCGGGGTTTCCACTTGGCTGGAGGTTCACTCGAGGAGAAACCATGAGCAGCAACCGAGTCTCGACCTTCGAGAATCTCGTCAAGCCGATCGCCGATCCGTCGGCGCCCTTCGTCAGAACAGTGGTCTCGGGCTACTTTCTCAACTTCACCAACCTCGGCAGCGATTCCGATTTCCGGGCGCTGGTGGTGATTCCCTCCTTCACGAATCCCGGGGCCCCCGGCGAGTCGTTGTTCGATCGGGAATTCACGGTGAGCGACGCCCAGGGCGGTCCGCAGAACGACCCCAACAGCACCCAGGGCAATCACAACGTCATTTTCGACGTGACCGGCGGCGTTCAGGGGGGGCAAACGGCGGTGGGCGAGCTCACCTTTTTGGGCGCAACCGCGTGCGCCAAGGTCTACTGGTCGGATCGCTTCCGCCTGTGCCGCGGGGCGACGGCCCAGCTGGCCCTCCTGCCCAACCTCGGCCCGTTCGGCCCCCCGCTGATCGCCGACGATCGTCTCGAGATCCGCGGCTGGCTCGCCCTCGGGCGCGTCGGCGTCTCGATCAGCGGAATCTCGAGGGCGTTTCAGGCTTTGGTGACCCCCGAGCAGCGGGGAACCTTCCTGCCGGTGGGCATCAACACCGGAGTCGACCCGGTGGATCTCTCGAACCTTTCCCAGCTCAACACCTCCCTGCCGGTGGCTGGGGGCGGGGGTTCGCTGATCGATCTCATCACCCCCGGTCAACCGCCCAACAACGTGGTGGCGTTCGCGCAGGCCAACGGCATCGACATCAACGAGCTGCGCTGCTTCTCGGACGTTCTGCGGACCGTCGTCTAGACGGGCGACCCCTCACGAGCTTTCTCACCCGCATTTCTCAACGTGTATTCCAGGAGTTTTTCCATGAGCGATTTGACGACTCGACCTCCCCGAGATGACGAGGACCCGCAGGCGCGCCCGACGGGCCTCGACCGCCGAGACTTTCTGAAGATTTCCTCGACCGCCGCGGCCGCCGCGGCGGCGGCGACCGTGGCCGCCGCGGGACTGGCGTCCGATAGAAGACAGCCCGCCCCTCTCAAGGCTCCCGGGCGTCCCCCGGGCGCCGACAAGGACCTCAAGGGCGGCTGGTTTGTGGTCTGAAACCTTCACTCTGATCTCGAGGAGCACTTCATGAGCACAAGCACTTTTGTTTCGACCTTCGAAAACCTGGTCAAGCCGATCGCGGATCCCTCCGCCTCGTTCGTCCGCAAGGCGATCTCAGGCTATTTCTGCACCTTCACC
>JBCCLG010000044.1:0-14684 GCA_039027015.1 Acidobacteriota bacterium
CGATGCGAAGACGCCACACGTCCTGCCCGGTCTCGGCGCTCTTGGCGATCAGGAATTCCTCGCCGTCGAGGCTGGCCTGGGTAAAAAGAGTGCCGGAAACCGCGGAGATGCCTGAGTAGCCCTTGCCGAGGGAGGTGCGCCAAAGCTCCTTCGGCGCGGCGCCCAGCCACGGATCGGCGTCGCCCGCGGCCGCGCCGTCGCCGCGCGGGCCGCGAAATTGAGGCCAGTCGGGCGCCGTCGAGGCGCTCTTCTCGGCCGCCGCCTCGGTGCCCGCGGCCGCCTCGGAGGACGGGGCGGGCTCGGGGGACGCGGTGGCCGCGCTCGGGGCTCCGGTCAGCGCGAGGCAGAGAAGGGTGGGAGAGAGGAGAGAGGTGATCAGCCGCGGCGCGGATCGCGTCATGTGTAGCGTGCCCCTTGGTGGGCCGCGTCGTAAAAGTTCGGCAGCAGGGTGTCTACCTGCAGCAGGCCCTTGCGGGTCAGCTCGACGCGGTCCCGGTCGATGACGTCCATCATCTCACCCTGCTCCAGACGTTCAAAAACCGGCCCCCAGGCCTCCAGGGGATCGACGTCGAATTTCTGCCGGAAGTAGGAGAGATCGAGCTCGCCGAGCTTCATCTGCAGGATCAGCTCGCGGGTGAGGCGCTCGCGGCTCTCGGTGACGTAGGCGCGCCCCAGGGGCAGGCGGCCGCTCTCCACCGTTTCGAGGTAGTCGTTCCAGCCCGCGAGGTTCTGGGCGTGGATGCCGCCGATATGGCCGAAGGAGGCGATGCCGGTGCCCATCATGTCGGCGCCGTGCCAGAGGGAATCGCGGTAGACGAATCGGCCTTTTTGGCCGCCCTCGCGCTTCTTCACCAGAGTGTAGGCGCTCGAAACCTCGTAGCCGTTGGCGCACATCTCGTCGATCGCGTAGTCGTTCCAGGCCCGCTTGGTCGCCCAGTCGGCCACCGGCGACTCGTGCTCGCCGCCGAGGATGCCCTTGGAGTACACCGTGTTGAAGGGCAGCTCCATCTGGTAGATCGTGACGCTGTCGGGGCCGAGATCGATCGTCTTGGCCACGGAGTCTTTCCAGCTCTCCCAGGTCTCGCCCACCATGCCGGCGATCAGGTCGATATTCAGCTGGTCGAAGCCCGCCTCGCGGATCCACGGCAGGCAGCGGTGGATCTCCTTGACGGCGTGGGCGCGGCCGTTCTCGCGCAGGATGTCCTGATTCCAGTTCTCGACGCCGACCGAGAGGCGAGTCACGCCCATATTCCGGTAGTACTCCACCTTGGGCCTGGTCAGGGTGCCGGGCTCGCACTCGAAGGTGACCTCCTGAACCTCATTCCAGGAAAAGGCGCCGCGCACGCGTTCCAGCAAGCGATCGAGCAGCTTGAGCGGAACGTAGGACGGCGTGCCGCCGCCGAAGTAGATGAAGCGCAGGGGCCGGCCGGCGACCGCGGCCTGCTCCGCATAGAGCTCCACTTCGCGGCCCAGGGCCTCGAGATAGCGCTCGACCTCTTCCGTGTTCTTATCGACGTAGACGCGGAAGTAGCAGAATTTGCAGCGCTTTCTGCAGAACGGAATGTGCATGTAGAGACCCAGCGGCGTCTCGGAATTGCCCGGCTCCTCGAGCATCGAGCCGTAGTCCGTCACGCCGTCTCGATCCCAAAAGGAGAAGGGCGGGTAGTTCGACACGAAGACGCTTCCGACCTCCGTGCTCTTGGCCGCGGCCGGGCCGTGCACGCGCGGCGAGGCGGGCTTGGGGGCGGGCTGGGCGGTATTTAGCTCGGTCATGGCGGTTACCTCGTCGGTGGGATCAAGGCTGCGGTGGATCTAGGCTGCGGTCGCGGTGGGCCTCGGCGTTCACCTCAGCGCGCTGGCGGGGCCGCGGGCGCCGCGGCGAAGGCGTAGACCGTGCCGTCGCCGGCGGCGATCACCAGCCGCTCCCCTGCCACGGCCGGCGAGCCGATGAAGGCGTCGTCGGCCACGAACTCCCAGGCGACCTCGCCGCTCCCGAGATCCAGGATCTGAAGCATCCCGGTCTGGTCGGCCACGATCACCCGGTCGCCCACGATCACCGGCGAGGCGTCGATTCTGGAGCGCATCTTGTGGGTCCAGCGAGCCTTGCCGGTGGCGGTCTCCAGGGCATGGATCATCTTGTCTCGTCCGCCGACGACCACCACATCCGCGGTCACCGCCGGCGAGGCGTAGAAGGGGAACTCGCGATCGGGGTGCTTATAGCGCCACGCGATCTTGTTGCTGTCGAGGTCGACCTTCACCACCTCGTTGTCGAAAGTACCTACGATCAGCTCATCGCCCAGGATTGCCGGGCTGGCGGCCACGTAGCTGCCGATCTGGAGCTTCGAAGCCTCGGCGCCGCTCGCGATCTCGACGCCGCGCAGGAAGCCGTCGCAGCCCGAGGAGAGGATGATGTCGCCAGCCACCGCGGGCGTGCCGTGCACGTAGCCCTCGGTCTCGACCTTCCAGCGCTCAGCGCCATCCGTCGGGCTCACGCAGTAGATGTGGTTGTCGTAAGAGCCGAAAACCAGGCAGCCCTCGCCCTCGCTGCCCTGGGCCCAGTTGGGCGAGGACGAGATCGACGATCCGGCGGTGAATTTCCACTTCTCTTTACCGGTCTCGGCGTCGAGGGCTCGCAGCACGCCGAATTCGTCTCCGAAGTAGACGACGCCTTCGCGGTAGAGGGCGGAGGACTTGATCTCCTCGCCGGTTTCGACGGTCCACTTCTCCTGGCCGGTCTCGAGGTCGACCGCCGCGAAGCGGCCGGACAGGCCGCCGATGAAGACCGTGCCGTCAGCGATGGCGGCGGTGGTTTCGGCGCCCTCGGGCAGGCGGTAGATCCACACCGGCTTGAGCTTTTCGGGGAGCGCCGCGGCGGCGACCCCCTGCTGGGCGGCGTCGCGGCGAAATTGAGGCCAGGCGGCGTCGGCCGGCATGGCCGAGGCCGCCGTCGCCGCAATCAGCCAGCCAAAGGCGAGGCAGGCGGGGGCGAAACGTCGCGGGGCGAGGCGGGTTCTGGCGATCATGGAAGGTCTCGAGTGTGGCTTGGCGTGGGCGGTGGCGGGTTCCGGGGGACTTGGGAAGGAGCGTCTGAGATCAAAACGCGTCGGACCGCGGGGGTCCGCCGAGAAGGGCGGCTAGAAAGCGGCCGCGTAGAGGCCCTCGAGGTCCGAGGCGGCCACCGCGCGCGGGTTGAATTGCGCGGTCCACTGCTCCGCGGCCTCCACCGCGAGCTGCGGCAGGCGGGCGCGGTCGACGCCGTAGTCCTCGAGGCGCGTCGGCATTTGCGACGCCCCCAGGAGGTCGGCGAGGCGGTGGCTGAGGCGCTCGGAGTCCGAGGCGTGTTGGGCGCCGTTGAGGCCGGCGACGCGCACTAAATCCTGATAGAGGTGGTCGACCTCGTGGCCGTTGAAGCGCACCACGTGGGGCAGCATCACGCCGACCGCCGAGCCGTGGACGATGCCGTAGCGGGCGGTCAGCGGGTTGGCGCAGCTGTGCGCCGCGCCCAGCATGGAGGCCTCGATGGCGGCGCCGGCGAGGTGAGCGCCCAGCAGCATGTCGCGCCGGGCCGCCTCGTCGCCGGGCTCGTTGAGGGACGGCTCGAAGCTGCGCTCGATCAGGCGCCAGGACTCGCGGGCAAAGAGCTGGGAAATCGGGTTGCGCCTGCGGGTGACGTAGCTCTCCACGGCGTGGGAAAGGGCGTCGACACCGGTGACCGCCGCGATGTCGCGAGGCACGGTGGTCAGCAGCTCGGGATCGAGAATGACCGTGCGGAACCTGGCCTTGACGTCGCCACACGCCATTTTGCGGTGGCTCTCGGCCTGGGAGATGAGGGCGAAGCGCTGGGCCTCGCTGCCGGTGCCGGCGGTGGTCGGAACGCCGAGGGAGGGCAGCATCGGCCGGGTCGCCTTGCCGACGCCCCAATAATCCTCCATGCGCCCGCCGTTGGTGTAGAGGAAATTGATCCCCTTGGCGCAGTCCATGGAGCTGCCGCCGCCCAGGCCGATCAGCATGTCGGCGCGGTGGGCCGCGGCGGCCTCGACGCCGCGCGCCACGTCCTCGGTCGTCGGATTTTCGGCCGCGCCGTCAAAGACTGCCGGCGAGAGTCCGGCGGTCTCCAGCTCGGACACCGCGCGCCCGACGTGGCCGGCGGCGAGAATGCCGGGGTCGGTGACCACCAGGGGCCTTCGGCCGTCGAGCTGCGAGGCCAGCTCGCCGAGCCGCGCGAGGGCGCCGGCGTCGAAAACCACGCGGATGCCGCCGAGGTCGAGATCCCAGCTGTGGCCCGCGGCGTCCAGGCCGCTAGCCGCCGGGCTCCCGGAGTGGGAGGCGGAAGGATGATCAGGGGGTGCGCTCGTCGCGCTGGGAACAGTCAAAGTCATAGGAAATCTCGTCGGTGAGGGGTGGGGCGCGTCGCGGGGCGCGGCCGGCGGCTGGCTCGCTCGCTCAGGGGAGGGCCGCCGCCGCCGCGCCTGCCCCGGATCAGGAGGCCATCTGGAAGGATCGCTGCTGATAGAGGTGGTCGAAGAGATTGCCTTCGTGGGGCTGATCCCACGAAATTTTGTACGTCGGGATGGCGCCCAGGTTCAGGCGGTCGATGTGGTGGCACTCGAGGGCCCGCTGGCGGAAGACGTCGCTGTCGGCGATCACCGAGCCGATGAGGGTCGGGCCGATCGCCTCGAGAACGTCCTCCTCGGGGCAGTCGACGACGGTGACGAACGGGAAGACGAACTCCGCCGCCGCCAGCGGATGCTCGCGGTCGGACACGTGGATCACCGTCGGCCGCAGGAAGGTGCAGCCGCCGGCCTCGGCCACCCGGCCGCCCTCGCGGTAGCGGGCGGTCAAATCCTCAGCGCCCGGGATCTCGAGCTGCTGATCGATCATGTCGGAGATGGCGCGGGCGACCTGCGGCTTGGGAAAGGCCGCCAGGCCGGCCTCCGGATGATCGAGGGGCAGGCCGTCGATGCCCGCCAGGCGCTGGGCCATGGCGTCGGCGATCTCTCGGCCGTGTGCCGGGGTCCAGACGCCGCTGCAGTTGATGCACGAGCGGCCGCCGTTCATCGCCACCGACGACGCCAGCATCTCGACATGCTCGCTCCAGCCCTCGGCGGCGGCGGTGTCGAAGATCACCTTCGACCAGCCCGGTCCGTGCAGCTGAACCTTGCCGGTGCCCCGCCACGCCTCGACGGTGGCGGCGTCGCCGAAGAACATGGAGCGCCCGGTCTTGAGCAGCAGCTCGGAGACCGCGTTGTGGCCGGAAGGGTAGAGGCTGAAGGCCTGGGGCGGCGCCCCGGCCTCGATCAGCGCGGTGACCATGCGGTAGGGGGTCCAGGGCTCGGCGCCTCCGGGCCTCAAAACCAGCTTGACCTTGAGGGGGAAGGTGGGCAGCCAGAGGTTGTGCACGCCCGGGGAGTTGTTGGGCAGGATGGCGCCCATCGTCTCGGTGAGGCGCTGATAGGAAAGGCGGCGGCCGCTTTGGCTGCCCCAGCCGCCGTCGAGAACCGAGAGGTCGAGACCGCGGGTCAGTCCGTCGATCACGTCCTCGACCCGGCCCATGACGTCGGTCACCTTGGCCATGTTGGCTCGGCCCATGGCCTGGGGCATGCCGGCGGTGGCCGCCAGCTGGTCGAGGTAGTCCTCGGGCGTTTGGGTCATCTCGGCGCCCGGGTAGAGGGGCAGCTCGGCTTCGGCGAAGAGCTTCGAGGCCCTGTGGCAGATCTCGATCAGCTCGGAGACTTCGTACTCATCGAGGGCGGCGCGATTTTCGGGCGCCCTGTCGAGATCGCGAGCGATCAGGCCGGGGATGGCCTGGCTCACCGTGCCCAGGGTCTCGCCGGTGCGGACGTCGGTGAGCGGAGCCGTCTGCAGGCTGCGGTAAGGCTCGCCGGCGCGCAGAAGCGGGATGTGCAGCTCGTCGTGGGTGTGCGTCATCTGAATGTATTTCCGTTCTCGATCAGGTCTCGGTTCAGCTCGCGCGCGGGATCAATACACGCCGACGGCCACGGAGGTCGCGAAGCGCGAGAAGAGGCGCAGGTTGGAGACGCCGTCAAACGGCGTGTGCAGGGTGGGCGCGGCGCGCTCGCCCTCGTCGCGCTCGGCGAAGCGCGGCATGAAGAATTCCTTGGTCAGGGTGGTCAGCAGGACCCGGCCGGTGGCGCCGTAGGGAACCACCTGGTCGAGGTTGTCGGGATCGACGATCTCGAACAGGGCGCGCGGCTGCGGCGGGTAGTAGGAGATCGTGTAGTCGCCGACCTCGGGATCGAAGGGCTTGGCGCGCGCCAGGCCCATCAGGGTGTTGCCGTATACCGGGATGAACTCGGCGCCCGGGGCCAGCTCCTCGCAGGCGAAGCGATGGAATTCGGCGTTCATCTCCGTGCCGCCGCAGAAGATGCCGGTGATTCCCTGCTTTACCAGGTCAACTTTGCCCGCCAGGTGCTCGAGCAGCTTGGGGGTGGTGAACAGGCACTTGATCTCGTGGGCTCGCAGCACCTTGAGCGCCTGGGCCGAGATGTGCTCCTTGTACTGCTCCAGCTCGTCAAAGCGCTTCCTCTTGACCAGCTGCTTGACCCAACGCGGGTCGAGATCGACGTGGAAGGCGATGCCGCCCCGGTAGTGGGCCAGGTGCTCGATGGCCAGGCGCAGGCGGCGCGGCCCGGTGGGGCCGAGCATCAGCCAGTCGGAGCCCTTGGGAAAGTTGAGGTCGTCGAGGCCGTCTCCGAACAGCTCGTAGTCGATCTCGAAGTCGTGCATGTTGATCCTGCTCTTGGGCACGCCGGTGGTGCCGCCGGTCTCGAAGATGTAGACCGGTTGATCCGCCAGGCCTTTGGGAACCCACCGCCGCGCGGGGCCGCCGCGCAGCCACTCGTCTTCGAAATGCCCGAAGAGCTTGAGGTCGTCAAAGCCCCGCACGTCGCGCAGGGGATCGAAGTCGAAGGTTTTTTTGCGCTCCAGCCAGAAGGGGCAGCCGGTCTCCTCGGAGAAGTGCCAGCGCACCATGTCGCGCACGTGGGCATCGAGCTGGGCCCGCGCCGCGACGGCTTTTTCTGCGATCGCGGGATCGAGGCCTTGGTCGATGAAGGTCTGGGCTTCTGAAAGAGTCGCGGTGGTCATAGGAATGCTTCCGGTGGAGTCTTACGAGAGGGGGCGCGGCGGCGCGGTCCTTCATGAGAGGCGGAGAAGGAGCGCGCCGGGCGCGGCTGCTTGGGGAACGGTGCCTCTTCGGCGAGGCCCCGGTGAGGGGCCCTGCCGCGGCGCGCTGCGCCGCCTTGAGAGAAAGCGCGCCGCCGAGGCGAGTCAGCGCGCCGCCGAGGCGGAGAAACCGGCGGGTCAGGGGCCCGTCTTGGCTTCTTCCGGCTTCGTGCTAGCACCTTCGGCGATCGCGAACAGGCGGTTTCGACTCAGGATGAAGAGCACCCCGTCGTGGGCGACCGGCGTGGTGTAGACCGCGGCGCCGAGGTTCTGCTCGCTGAGCTCCTTGAGCTCTTTGCCCTGCTCGAGAACCACGATGTCGCCGTCCTCATCGCCCAGGTAGATCTTGCCGTCGGCCGCGAAGGGCGAGCCCCACACGGCGGCAAAGGAGTCATAGGTCCAGTGATGGGCGCCGGTCTTGGCGTCCAGGGCGTAGAGGAAGCCCGAGAGATCGGTGATGTAGACGATGCCGTCTTTGATCGCCGCCGAGGAGATGGTGCGGTTGAACTCCTCGCCGCTGCGGTGCCAGACCTTGCCGGTCTCGGTGATGTCGCCACTCTTGGTGGCGTCGATGGCGTAGAAGTGGCCGGGGCCCTCACCGTGCTCGGGATCCTGTCCGACGCCGATGTAGACCTTGTTGTCGTGGATCACGCCCATGCTGATGATGTTGTTGCGCGTGCCCGAGCCCCCGAGGCGCCATTTGGAGTCTTTGGGGTTGGCGTCGAACTTCCACAGCAGGGTGCCGTCCTCCGGCTTGAAGGAGTACACCCAGCCGTCGCCGCCGGGCATGATCACCTGGCCGCGGCCGTCGATCTCGGCGTAGGAGGCGTTGGACCACGTGCCGTGCAGGATGCCCTCGCCGGGATCGGCGTTCTCCCAGGCCAGCTCGCCAGTCTTCTTGTTGATCGCCACAAAGCTGGGGGCGAGCGGCGAGGGCACGTTGATGTGGCCTTCGTCGACGCCGTTGCCGGTGGTGATGAAGATCAGGTCGCCGACGATGATCGGCGAGCTGACCGCCAGATTGTGAGGGAAGACGTCGAGCTCTTCCATAGTGTCGTATTTCCACAGGATGTCGCCCGCGAACTCGCCCGTGAGCTTCTCATCCTTGTAGGGGCCGTTGTTCTCGCCGTCGCGAAAGCCGCGCATGTCGGCGGCCACCACCTCGGCGCGGTTGGACACGTAGTAGAAGATGTCGCCCTCGATCACCGGCGTTGAGCACACGCCCTGAAGCGGCCAGTCGTGGAGCTTCGACTCGGGAAGCTTGTCGTGGATGATCTGCCACAGGAATTCGCCGGTCTTCTCGTCGAAGGCCATAATGTTGCCCTTGTCGCCCTTGATGTCGGGGTTGCGCAGGCCTTCGTTGTTGGTGCCGATCAGCACCACGCCGTCCGCGATCACCGGCCCGGCGTAGCTCTGGGAGCCCACGGGCTGGGACCACTTGATGTTTTTGCCGGATTTGACGTTCCACTCGGTGGGCAGGCCCGTTGCGGTGGAGATCATGTTGCGCGTGCGGTCGAAGCCGAACTGCACGTACTGACTTTCGTCGTCGGCCGCCGCGGCGCCGGCCAGCCCGAGGGAGCCGGCGGCCATCAGGGCCGAGAGGCCGAGGGAAAGAGCGCGATGCTTCGAGGTGTTTTTCATCAGTCGTTCACCGTGACCTGGATGTTGTCGAAATAGCTTTCAATAGGGGCGAAGGTGTAGATGCCGGGGGCGCCGGTTTCGATGGGCATGGGGTCTTTGGCCGTGAAGGTCCAGTCGCCGGGCTCGGCGGCGTCGCGCTTCCACACTTTGCCGCGGATCACCGCCATGCGCGCGTCGCCCTCGCCTTCGAAGTCGACCCGCATTTTCATCGTGTACCAAATGTCGGGCTCCCAGGGGAACGGGAACTGCTGCATCATGCGACGCTCCGAGCCCCAGGAGAGCACCTGGATGCGCTGGTGGGCGCCCTGGAGGTCCATGTAGTAGCCGTTGTTGACCAAGCCGACGTCGGTCAGTCGGCGGCCCTTGCGGTTGCCCTTGGCGTCCGCCTGCACGGTGTAGCCGGTCATCGAAGTCGGGCCGACGTACATGAAGGCGCGCGGCGCGCCGCGCGGGGCCTTGGGCTGCACCAGAATCTTGCCCTGGCCCTCGACGTCGCGCACCTTGGCGCCCTTGCCGACGCCAAACCAGCCGTGGGGCGGCTTGTCGACCGGGTTCTCGTCGAAGGTCCACTTCCAGGGCAGGGGGCCGGCGACCCGCACGTTGGCGAAGCCGGTGAGGCCGCCGCCGCCGTCCTGCTTGAGGGCGACCTGCACCTTGCCGTTGCGCGTGCCGGCGATCTTGGAGCCGTCGAAGGCGAGAACGCCTTCGGCGTCGATCGAGCCGGCGAGGCCGTCGACCGACCAGGTGATGCCCTTCTCGATCTCGCCGAGGGCGCGGCCCATGGCGTCGAAGGCGAGCACGCGGAAGTCGACGGTCTCCTCGTGGGTGGCGACCACCGCGCTGGGGACTACCTGCAGCAGGGCAGGCTTGGCGCCCTCGGGGGCCGGGTCCTGATCGAAGCGCGCGGGCTTCACCGTCTTGCCGGGCTCGTAGGGCTTCGACTTATCGCCCAGGGCGTAGATGCCCTCCTCAGTGGTGAAGAAGAGGCGGTTGCCGCTGATCGCGACGCTGCCGTAGATCTCGGCGTAGCGGCCGTCGGGCACCTCGAGGTGCACCTTGGAAAGCTCCTTGCCGGTCTCGAGATCGAGGATCACCACGTGGCCGTTGACCTCGGTGAGGTAGATCTTGCCGTCGGCGATCACCGGCGAGGCCTTGCCCACGGTGCCATAGTTTGAGAACCACTTCTCCTCGCCGGTCTTGAGGTCCAAGGCGTGCAGGTTGGCGGAGTTGTCGGCGATGTAGGCGATGCCGTCATAGATCGCCGGCGAGACGTAGCCGGCCTGCAGCTCTTCGATCCGCCACATCTCGGCGCTTTGTGTGATGTCGCCCTGGGCGCCCTTGAGCTCGATGCCGACCACCCGGCCCATCACGCCGGTGTCGAGGTTCTCTTCGCTGTGCGAGGCGATCAGCGTGCTGCCCGAGAGGGCTACCGCGCTGTTGAGGCCGCGCTGGGACAGGTGAAAGGTGAAGACGGTCTCGCCGGTGCGCGCGTCGAGGCCCACGAGCTTGCCGCTCGCGCCGCCGCCGATCATCAGGCGGCGGCCGTCGACCACCGCCAGGACGGGCGCGGAGTAAGTGTTGAGATCCTTGGGCGGCGCGAAGCGCTCTGAAACCCACATGATCTCGCCGGTGCGCTTGTCGAACGCGACCCAGCGGTCGCCGAGGCCGACGTTGGAGCCGAAGGAGGAGCCGATGACGTGGGCGATCACCCGGTCTTCATCCACCAGTGGCGTGTTGGTGCGCCCGCCGTAGCCGGAGCTGCGGCCGAAGTCTTCGCCCAGGCGCCACATCCATACGGTGTTGCCCTCGGCGTCGAAGGCGCCAAAGCGCCCGTCCACAAACTGCAGGTAGACGTTGCCGGTGTCGGCATCGGCCACCGGCGAACCCCAGCCGACGCGATTCCACGGCACGAAGGTGGCGTAGACGTTAAAAGAGCGCTGCCAGAGAAGCTCGCCGCTCGCCGCGTCCCAGCAGGCGATGGTTTCCTGGCGCGTGATGTCTTCGCCGATGCGGCCGTTGGCGCACACGCGTCCGTCGATGACGACCGGCGTCGAGCGGCCGACGAAGTCCTGGCGCCAGACGAGGTTCTTTCCGTCTTTGGACCATTCGGAGATCAGGTCGGTGGCCTCGGAAACGCCGGTTTGCTCGGGTCCGCGCCAGTGGGTCCAGTCGCCGGCAACGGCCGCCGAGGCAGGCAGCAGCAGGCAGGCGAGCCAGGCGATCCAGGAAGATGACGGGGAAATTCGTGGTCTGTGGGTCAGCATCCGTGTCCTCGCTAGGGCAGGCAGTCAGGGGGAGGGGTCAGGGGTGGTGATCGAAGGAAAGGCGGCGCGCTCTCCACGCGGCGGCCGACGGCGATGCGCCGGCTCGCTCGGAGCCGAAGCGGGCCGCGAGGCCCGGCCTGGAGCGTAACCTGGGCTGGAGGCCGAGGGCCCGAGAGCGGCGTCTATCTTGTCCGGTCGGGCTTCGATGGCGTCGGGTCTTTGACTGCCCGCCATGATTACGGAAGCCTTCGGGGAAGGTCTGGGATGAGCTGTAAAAACAGAGTAAATCGGCCTGTTTACTGGGTTTTTTCGACCTGCGGCGTGGGTGACGGAGCGCTGAAAACGGCCGCTCGGCGCCCCTCCAGAGAGGCGATTGACAGGGAGGGATCGGCGGCCTACGCTGCGCTCCTGGAGGACCCAATGAAGCTGTGGACCGCAGATATTCATAAGCTGACCGAGACCCTGCGCGCGGCCGAAACGCGCCGGGCTTATTTGATCACCGACCCCCGGGAAGGCGGTGGGGTGATCGCCAGCCACATCGCCCTGAAGCCCCTGGCCGACGCCCTGGCGTCGGACACCCGAGACTTCGACGCTCACGAGGGCGTTTTTTTCGAGATCGGTGAAGAAAGCGGCCTTCTGATGGCCGCCTTCATCCATAAAACCCGCCGGGGTCAGGCCGCCGGCGGCCTGCGCTTCTGGACCTACGCCACGGTGGAAGATCTGGTGCGCGACGGCCTCCGCCTGTCGCGCGGCATGGGGCATAAGAGCTCGCTCGCCGGCCTGTGGTGGGGCGGCGGCAAGGGCATCATCGCCCGCGATCCCCAGGCCGACGGCAGCAGCCCGGAGGCGCGGCGGCGGATTTACGGCGACTACGGCCGATTCACCACCGGCCTGCGCGGCTGCTACATCACCGCGGAAGACGTGGGCACCACGCCGGCGGACATGGCCTACGTTTTCTCGCAGACCCGCCACTGCACCTGCATTCCCGCGGCCCACGGCGGTTCGGGCAACCCCAGTGGGCTGACCGCCCGCGGCGTGGTGGTCGCCATGGAGGCGGGCCTCGCCCACCTGGGTCGCGGCTCCCTGGCCGGCACCACGGTGGTCGTTCAGGGTTTGGGGAACGTCGCGAGCTTCATCGTCGGTGAGCTGCTCGAGCGCGGGGTCTCGAAGATCCTCGGCAGCGACGTCGACGAGCGTCGTCTCGCGGAGCTGGTGGAGCGTTTTCCGCAGGCTGGCGACGTCTTCGATCTTCGCCGGAGCGACCCCGACGATCTCTCGATCCTGTCAGAGCCCTGCGACGTGCTGGCGCCGTGCGCCATCGGCGGCGTCTTGCGGCCCGACACCATCGCGGCGATCCGCGCGCCCCTGGTGTGCGGCGCGGCCAACAATCAGCTCGAGGATCCGGCCCGCGACGCGCGGGACCTCCAGGCCCGGGAGATTCTCTACATCCCCGATTTCTTGGCCAACCGCATGGGCATCGTCAACTGCGCCAACGAGCAATACGGTGTTTTCGACAACGACCCCGCGGTGGAGGCTCACCTCCAGCGGGAGACGTCCTTCGGGGTTTATCAGCGGACCCTCGAGGTGATCGGGCGAGCCGCCGAAACCGGCCGCACACCGACCGCCGAAGCCGAGCTGCTGGCCGACGAGCTGGCGGAGGAGCAGCACCCCATTTGGGGCCATCGCGGGCGGCAGATCATCGATCGCCTGGTCGCCGAAGGCTGGGAGCGCGGGCCAAAAGCATGAGCAGACGGACCGGCAGCTCTTTACCGCGCCGCTGGCTCTTCACCGCGCCGCGGGCGCTCGTCGCCGGCGGCTGGCGGGAGCTAGCCCGGGAACTCGAGGCGGACGCGGCGGCGAGCTGCGCTCCCGACGCGGCGATCGAAACGCGCGACGAGCCCGTGTGGCGCGAAGAGCGCAACTTTGAAGACATCCTCCTGGACCTCGAGGAGATGGATCCCGCTCCGCGCTCCGTGCGCCTCGAGCCGTGGTGCGAAATCGAGGGTTACGCCGGCCTCAGCGTGCTTCTGGGCTCCCGCATCGGCCGCAAGGAGCGCCGCGCCCTGGGCCGGCGCCTGGCCAAGAGCTCCCTGCGCGGCGAGACCCTGCTGCGCGAGCACGAGGGTGCGTGGGACGAGGACGCCGGGCGCGTTTTCGGCTACCGGCTCGACGGCCGCGACGCCGGCGACCGTGCCGCGCTCGAGCATCTACTGATGCCCCTGGACGCGCCGCTCTACCTGGCCGAACGCTGGATGCTGATGGGCTCTGACGAGAGACCGGATCTCTCGAGCTTCGAGGCGATCCAGGAGGTCGGCCAGGGCCTGGCCCTCTTTCTCACCCGCACCGGCGAAGCCGAGGAGAGGCTCTTCGAGGGCTCGACGGCGGGCGGAGGCTGGGTCGCCGGCTATCCGGACGACGAGGCGTGGGATCTTCTGGTGCGCGACTTCGCTCGGTTTCGCGATCTGCCGATTCTGATGGCGGAAGCGCCGAGCGCCGGCATGCGGGTAACCTCCGGGCGCTCTGCGGACGAGCGTCCGCTGGTGGTGGTCTACGGTGCGCCCCACGAGCCCGAGATCGAGACGCCCATTCTCTTCATGTATTGATCGGCGAGCGCGAGGCCTGGCCCTCGGGCGCGGTGCTAAAGTGAAGGCGTGCCATTTTCCGGCCGGCGCCCAGGGCTTCGCCGGCCATCCCGTCCACTGCAGAGCGCCCAGTCTGTCGTCGCCCTGTTTTCACTCGAGTGCGTCTCTTCACAAGAGGGAGCGAGCCATGTCCGCGCCGCCGTCCGTGCCTCCGGAGCTTTCGTCCGCCGAGCCGAGGCCCCAGGAGCCCAGCCCCGAGTCCGCACATCCCGCGCCGGAGAAGCTCGGGCCCGCCACCTCCGGGTCCGTCAAGCCCAACTCGGACGTCAGCCTGCTGCTCAATCGATGGAGCCGCGGAGAGGCCGAGGCTCTGCCGGAGCTGATGCCGCTGATCATGGAGGATCTTCGCGGCATCGCGCGCCGCCATATGACCGTCGAAGATCCCGGGCACACCCTCGACCCCACGGCCCTGGTCAACGAGCTCTATCTCAAGCTCGCCGGCCGCCGGACGGTCAGCTGGCAGAACCGCGCGCAGTTCTTTGCCTTTGTCGCCGGCAGCATGCGCCGGCTGCTGGTCGACCACGCGCGCGGACGCAAGACCCACAAGCGCGGCGGCGAGGTGGTGCGCATCTCCCTCGATCCGTCCATGCGGGTGCCCGAGCCGGATCGCGATCCCGATCTTCTGGCCCTCGACCAGGCGCTCACCGATCTCGCCGCGCTGGACGAACGCCAGGCGCGCATCGTCGAGCTGCGCTATTTCACCGGCCTGACGGTGGAGGAGGTGGCGGAGGTCGAGAAAATCTCGCCGACCACGGTCAAGAGGGAGTGGCGCACCGCCCGGCTTTGGCTGATGAGGGAGATTCGGTCGATCCTCAAGCGATGACCCGTCAGGCAGCTCTTTGACGCGTTGTGGTGGGAAGGAGACGCGAGTTCGCATGAATTCCGAGAGCTGGCTGGAGATCAAAGAAGCCCTCGGCCGCATCACCGACCTGCCGCGGGCGCGTCGTCCGCG